>DPRG01000018.1:4075-6564 GCA_003538775.1 Thermotogae bacterium | reverse complement strand
CTTGATTTTTCGAACACACTCCTTTGCCTATTGACAAAATACGAAGTTTATAGTAGACTGTACCAGTTCGCCCGGAAAGGGTGCAAAGTTAGAGGAGGTTGGTTTCTTTGAAAGGAACAGTAAAGTGGTTCAACGCCAAGAAAGGCTACGGATTCATCACCCAGGAGGACGGAAACGACATTTTCGTCCACTTCAGTGGAATTGACATGCCTGGATTCAGGTCTCTGAACGAGAACGACAGAGTCGAATTTGAAGTCCAGCAGGGTCCTAAAGGTCCGCAAGCCGTCAATGTGAAGGTCATAGGATAACCTTCATTTTTGTTGGAAAGCCCGGTTTATGCCGGGCTTTCTCTTTTTGTAGGAGGGCGAAGATGTATGGTAGGTATCATTGGTGTTGGCAACATTGGAAGTATCATTGTTGAGAGACTTCTGGAAACAGGAAAACTGGACCCCGACGAACTGGTGATTTATGACCGATCTCTATCGAAGACTCTGAAGTTCAAAGATAAAGGAGTTAAGATAGCTTCCTCCTCTTCTGAAGTATGTGAAGAAGCCCAGCTTGTTTTTCTCGCTGTCAAACCACAGGATGCAGCCGAACTCTTCAGACAAATAAGAAGCTGCAATTTCGACGCAAAAACCATCATAAGCACCATGACGGGCATAACTATCGAGAAAATTCAGAAGGCAACAGGTTGCAAACGAGTGGTGCGGATCATGCCGAACGTTCCCAGCGCGGTTGGGAAAGGGGTTATAGGTGTAGCTTACAGTGCGGCACTAACAGAAGAAGAGAAAATCCTTTTGAAACAGCTTCTTGATAGTCTTGGCAAGACTGTTGAAGTGAGAGAAAAAGACCTGGCAGCTGTAACAGCGTTGAGTGGCAGTGGTCCAGCTTTTGTGTTTGTTATAGTTGAGGCGTTGATAGACGCAGGCTTGAGAATGGGGCTTTCCTACGAGGTCGCACGTGAGCTTGTACTTGAGACGTTGAAAGGATCAGCAGAGCTTCTGCAGCTTAGAGGAAACCACCCGGGTGAGTTCAGACATCTCGTTACCTCCCCCGCCGGGACAACCATCGAAGGAATTTTTTCTTTGGAGCGAGAAGGGCTTCGCGGTTCCCTCATGAAAGCGTTGTGGGATACCTTCGAAAAGGCGCGGTATTTTGAGAATTATGAGAATGAGAATAATGCCGATAAAGATTAAGGGGTGAAAACGTTTGAGAGTTGACGGCGTGAATGTAGCCAGCCCTGTATGGACCTATCGAATTTCCGCAACAGTGACAAATCAAACAGCTCAATCTGCCACTCTTATGAACGAAGACACGATGAAGCAACTTTTGAACGCCATCACTTACAACCAGTTCGGCATTGCAACAAAACTTGCAAAAATCGCAGGCGAGATGTACTCAAAGCTTAACATGCTGGGATGAAAAACTCCGGTAAAACAAAAGGGGCCCTTTTAAAGGGCCCCTTTTGATTTCAATTATAACCTTATCAGAAGGAAACAGACTTGCTCAGCGTTACGCTCCATGTAACGTCAGCATCTTTTGCAAAGTTAACAGCTGCTGACAGGTCCACAAGATCATAGAGTGCGCTGCTCAGAGAAACAGATGCGCTCCATTTGTCAGCACCGGGCCCAGCATCCAGAGTCGCGCTGTAGCCATAGCCGAAGCTGGCTGACAGTGTAGGATCGCTAAGTGCTGTAAGTCCCAGGGAAAGCTTTAGGGAAGCACTTGCATAAACGTAAACATCTGTAGCAGCTGCTACAACGTCGTCCCACACTACACCAGCGTCATATTCCACAGGATCTACAGTGCCAGCAAGGTCGACCTGGAGGAAGGTAGTGAAGGCCTGGCTGACAAGGTCATAAGCGGGCTTAGCTGTTACCGTGAGCTGAGCAACATCGGGTCCAAGGCCGAGTTCAACCGTCGCTCCCACTGCCTGACTGTCAGCGCCGGCAGCATAGGTCAAAGATGCAAGGCCATCGGTGTACTCTACCCATGCAGTTACACTGAGCGGACCAACTTCAAGTGCACCGTATTTTGCGTAAGCAGCGTATCCCGTGTTAGCACCGTCGTTTCCAAAACCGACAGTAACGCTCAAAAGATCCACAGCAAGGTTCGCTTCAGCACCAAATCCCATCTGTGCGCCGCCGTATACAGCACCTGCAACACCAAGAGTTCCGAGCCCAAGATCGAAATCAGCCAGCTTCAACGCTACAACATCGTCGAAGTACTGTTCTGTCGCATCAGGATCTACTGTGTCAACGTAGGCGAGCTCAAGTCCAAAGTCTTTGAAGTTGGAAACAAAAGCTTCACCGCTGACACCCGGGAAAATGTAAGAACTCCAGCCATAGTTGTCAGGATCGGCAGCGAAAGTTCCGTACGTGAATCCGAAATGGTCGTTCTCTCCAGAGATGGATGTTATAGAAACAGTTCCACCAACTCCGGATATGCTGAGAGACAGTCCTTCTACGCTGACGCTGTAGCTCCAGTAC
>DPRG01000018.1:0-3910 GCA_003538775.1 Thermotogae bacterium | reverse complement strand
CATCACCAGAGTTAACATCAATACTGACAGGTGCCGCCATCGCCAGCGAACCAAGTGCCACTGCCAATAACACCACGATAAGTTTCTTCATACTCCAACCTCCCCTGTAATAAAATTTGAGATTTCCAGCAAACCTTATAAATTACCCGCCACGTAGAAACCAACCATTACAGCCCAGGCACCAAGGGCAACACCGGTTATGCCAAGAGCGAGGTTTATCCACGTCCAGAGGTTCGGTTTTCCGGCTGCCTTTTTCGCTTCTTCAGCGGTTTTCTTGGCTTCTTCAACAGTCTGCTTGTTTGCTTCTAAAGTAGCGTTCACTTCTGACATAGTCTCTTCTTTAGCCTGGGCAAGTTTAGCGTCTAACTCGTCTCTGAGGGAAGCCATGTCGTTCTTAACCGCAGCGACGTCTGTCTTCAACTCTCTCAACATGATATCCAGTGAGTTCATTCTGTTGTTGAAGAGGTTGTTTATCTCATCCTGATCAGCTGCGTTGGCTTGAATCTCAGCAGTCATGTCCTCTCTGAGAACGTCCAAAGCCTCAGCGAGCATATCGAATCGCTCTTTAAGGCTGGAGAGTTCATTGTAGACAAAGTCAAAGCTTTCGTAGTATTCGTCGGCACTCAGGAAGGTCTCCGATTTTGCTTCCAGATCTTCAACGGCTTTCTTCACTTCGGAGTAACCTGACAGATCCGGAAGAGCGGAAACCCTTTCTTCAAGATCCACCATCTTTCTTGATAATACATCTAAGATCACATTCACACGTTCAAGTTCGCTCTTCTGCGCGGCGGTTTTCTTTAGGGCTTCGAAATCCTTTGAAAGCCCCATGATCTTGGCACTGTTTGAAAGTACATCCGCTTCTGCCTTCATTTTGAAGTTTTTAAAGGAATCCTCAAGAGTGTCGACCTTTTTAGAAATGATTTTTGTTGTTCGATACAGCTCGGAAATGTCGTTTTCATATAGATTGTCGTTCATCTTAAGAAGGGTAATTTCCTTTGAGATACTGTCAAGCTGGGTGTTGACTTTGGAGAAATCCACAACCTTTTTTTCAAGTGCCTCCACTCTTATGGAGAGTCTTTCAAAATCGGGTGCGGTGACAACGTTAGTGAGCTGCGACTCAATTTCTCCAAGTTTCGCCGAAAGTTCTGCAAGCTTTGCAAGATCAGCTTTCACGTTTGAAACAGAACCATAAAGCTCTGCGAGCTTCTTCGCGAGCGTTTCCACTATCACATCGAGTCTTTCGACCTCTTCCTTATAAGCGTAAACTCCTTCTGCTTTTTCCGCTTCTGCGATTTGTTCCTGAAGTTGTCCGATTTTGTTTGCAAGGGCTTCAACATAAATGGAAAGTCTTTCAAACTCAGCACGGGAAACCCCCGCCATCTTTAGCTCCTCAGATTTTTCTGCGAGGTATTTGTCAATGTACTGCACCAATCTCCAGGAAAAAACAGCGAATTCGTATCGAGTTAATGCCTGCTTTCCTTTGAAAGTTCCATCGGGATAACCAAGAATAAGACCTCTGTCGGCAAGAGCCTTTACAGATTCATATGCCCAATGATCTTTGGGGACATCTGAAAGCTGGGCTAACACGGCAACTGACGCTAAAAATATCCCCAAAACCAGCAGTACCTGCTTTCTCATTACGTATACCTCCCTTCGTTTGTCAACATTGGATTCGCCGCGCTGATTATACCACGTTCTCCATAAAAAATTCAAGTTTTTGGCGTAAGAAAATAGAATCGACGCTTTCCTACCTTCAATATGGCTTCTGAAGAGATTTTTACAGGATCAAAAGACTCTATTCGCTGGTTGTTCAGCTTCACACCTCCTCCAAGGATGAGGCGTTTTGCTTCGCTTCGGCTACTGGCCGCCCCCACTTCAACCAGAAGATCAATGGGGTTGATCTCCTGCGGCACTTCAACTTGAGGAATGTCAGACGGGATTTCTCGTTTTTGAAAGACTTTTATAAACTCTCGTTCTGCTTCTAACGCTGCTTCGTTTCCATAGAAAGACTCAACGATCTTACGTGCCAGTAACATCTTCACATCACGTGGATTGATCTCTCTGTTTTCCATCCGACGTTCATATGATTCTATCTCCTCTTCGGATATGTCCGTTAAAAGTCTCATGTATTTGGTGATGAGAAAATCGGGGATTGACATGACCTTTCCATACATTTCATTTGGTGGGTCGGTGAAGGCAATGTAATTGTTGTAACTCTTACTCATTTTGAGACGGCCATCTGTTCCTTCAATTATCGGCATTGTCATAACTATCTCTGGTTCCTGGCCGTAGGATTGTTGGATATGTCTTGCAACGATCAAATTGAAATACTGATCTGTTCCCCCCATTTCAACGTCTGCTTCTATTGCCACCGAATCGTATCCCTGTGCCAGTGGATAGAGAAATTCCGCGATACTTATGGGTTCACCGGATTCGAAGCGTTTGTGAAAGTCGTCTCTCTCCAGCATTCGGCTCACCGTGTACCGAGCCGCGAGTCGTATCACATCTTCAAAATTCAATGGTTCAAGCCACTCGCTGTTATATCTCAGCTCGGTTCTTTCTTTATCAAGTATTTTGAAAGCCTGTTCGGCGTAGGTTTTTGCGTTTTCCGCGAGTTCTTCCTTTGACAGCATTGGCCTTGTCTTCGACCGACCAGAAGGATCACCAATTCTACCGGTGAAGTCTCCTATTATCAGTACAACCGTATGACCGAGCTCTTGAAACTGGCGAAGTTTTCGTAAAACCACAGCGTGCCCAAGGTGGAGATCAGGTCTGGAGGGATCAACTCCCAGTTTCACTCTGAGTTTACCTTTTCTCCTGATTCTATCGAGCAACTCTTCTTCGCTGACAAGGTCGACCACGTTACGTTTCAATATCTTCAGCTGTTCCTCGGGCCTCAAATACCGTCACCCCACCAGATTACCTTACCATCATGTAAGCCGTCAATACACTTGTTATAAAGAAAGCGACACCAAGGCCAAGCGTGATCTTTCCACCTGTGTCTAATCCTTTCTTCCTGCCAAAGACGGTATGAAGCGCACCGCTACCAAAGGCTCCTCCAAGCTCGGAAAATTTGGTCATCTGTACGATAACCATATACACAAGAACAACCGAAATAGCCACATGTATGGCCGCCATCACAGCCGCAATCATCGAAGTACACCTCCTGAGACTAGATGAACACTTGAAATAAATAATAACACAGATAATTTTTCAATTCAAGATGAAGGTTTTCTGATCTACCCCCAGTTTTTTCACCCCCTTTCTAAAACTGATAAGGATAGCGGAAAATATGGTTCAAGCTCTAACCCTTTCCAAGAATCTTCTATCACTCTCTTTATCACCCTCACCAGAGAATAGACCTGCTTCCTTCTGTAAACCTCTTTTCTCCACCTGTATCCTGATTTTTCGTATCCCACCATCAACAAACCCATCGTTATGCTCACAAGACACAATAGCATCTCTATCCTTTCCTGGTTCTTCTTCCTCAGCTCCAGATGTTTAAAGCCATACAAACTCTTTATGTCTCTGAATCCTTGCTCTATCTGTGCACGAAGTTTGTATATCAGATGCAATCCCTTCGCTGAGTTCGATACCAGAAACATCGGATCATCTCCGTACAGATTCGAGTACATCTTCAACTCCAGCTTCTTCTCCTTATGGTATGAAACCCTTTCAAAGAAACCTTTCTTTTTGAATCCTTCCAGCTTACCAGCGTACCCTTCTTTTCCCTCTACCTCAACCCAGCAGTCTCTCCTTACCCTTATGACGAAAACAATCCGCTCCTTTATCCTTTCCATAAACCTTGAATCCGCAAATCCTCTGTCGAAAAGCCAGACCACTTTCTCCCCCTTCTTCACTAACGCCTCTATCAGTATCTGAAAAAGCTTATCTACAAACATATCCACTA
>DPRG01000091.1 GCA_003538775.1 Thermotogae bacterium | reverse complement strand
ATGTGGCTCGGTAATTGTTTGCTAAGCGTTCGCTCGGAGCTTCGCAAGACTCAGGAACCAGATGTGTGATGAGGGTAGAAAGACAAAAAACACTCAGCGCTCGTTAAGGTCGTGTGATCACGTGCGTTTCGTAGGATGAAGAAGGCTACGACTTACTGCTTGATGATCGTTTGTGTGAATGCTTTCTTTTGCGCTCTCCAAAATGGTGAAAACTATACAATGGAACATAGGAAGGAAAAAGAAAATCATCTTTGCTTTATGTCGAGTCTTTCAACTGCCGTGTACTTTGTTTATTAGAAGCTTGATTAATACTTGTGAAAGTCGTTCTATTGGGAGTCGTAATTATTGACGGATTCAATTTCTCAGGTTCTAATCTTTTCAGTAATTTGGTCTGGTATTTTGAAAGATGGTGAGATTGACGTATAATAGTTCTGGTGTAAATCTGCTTTTGCAACATACAACAGGAGGTGAAGCAACAATGCCACTCGGTCCTGAACAGGTAAAAAAACTCGAAGGCGAAGTGGAGGGCATCATTCACGCCAGTGCGGAGTTTGATGATGCAGCTGAAAAGATCTGTCGGCTTTTATATGAGAATGTAGACCATTACGATTGGGTCGGTTTTTATATGGTGAAGTCCGATGAACCTGTATTAGAGCTTGGACCGTTTGTAGGTGAGCCTACTGAGCATGTAAAAATTCCTTTCGGAAAAGGCATCTGCGGCCAAGCCGCTCAGATTAAAAAGACGTTTCTTGTTTCGGACGTGAGCGCCGAAAGTAATTATCTTTCATGTAGTCCGGAGGTGAAATCCGAAATAGTCGTTCCTCTAATGAAAGGCGATAAGGTTTTGGGCGAACTCGATATAGACAGCCACAAGTTAAATGCATTTGATGAGAGTGATCGTACATTTCTAGAATGGCTTTGTGAAAAGCTCGTAGATCGTTACTTTATGGAGGATTGAGTATCTTGAGTTTGCATCTTTTGCGTGCCCCGGCTAAGATCAATCTTTTCTTGAAAGTGCTTGACAGACTTGATGATGGATATCATGAGATCGAGTCTTTGATTCAAACGATCGATCTAAGTGACTATCTTGAAGTGGAACTGGTAAAGGATCAAGGAATATGGGTTGAGGTTCTTCCAAGGACTCTCGACCTTGATCTTTCTAACAACACACTGACTCGTGTTTATGAGGTTTTAAAGGAAAGATATGAGGAGATAAATTTTGGTATGAAGATAAAGCTTCATAAACACATTCCAATAGGTGGTGGACTGGGTGGAGGTAGCTCGGACGCCGCCGCGTTGTTGAGGTTTTTGAAGGATTTATTGAGCATCTCCACCGAAGAAGCAATTGAGATGGCTTTTGAGATTGGGAGCGATGTTCCCGCCCTGATTATGGGAGGTACCGTACTTGTAAAAGGACGTGGAGAGATCGTGAGCCCTCTTGAGCCTCTTCCAAAGTACGGTGTTTTTCTCCGCTGTCCGGGGGTACATGTAGATACCGGGCAGGCTTATCAATGGTTGGACGGAATCGATGTGAAAAGTCCTTCATACACAGCTCTTGATTGTTACGAGGCTTTGAAAAAGGGGAATTTTGAGCTTTTGTGGAACGATTTTCAGCCTGTTGTGTCCAGTCGAATTCCCGTGGTTGAAGAAGCACTTCGAGAGATGGAAGAAAGACATCAAAAGGCTTTGCTCACTGGATCGGGTTCGTGCGTGTTTGCGCTCAACGTTTCCCGGGGTGATCATTCGTTTCTACCTGGGTTTGATCTCCAGTTCTGAATTAAGTTTTTTGCGCGTTCAAGATCTTCTTCCATAGCTTTTTTCAATTCTTCGAGAGACTCGAATTTGAATTCGGGCCTCATGTATTCTAAAAGCTCGACTTCGATTTTTTCTTCGTATAAATCCAGGACGGGGAATTCGATGATGTGGACTTCGTACTTAACTTCTTCGGTTTCCTCAACGGTTGGACGCAGGCCTATGTTCATGATGCCAAAGTATTCATCTTCTTTTACCCGGACCTTTGTAAGATATACACCGAATTTAGGCACGACAAGTCTTTCATGTCCTCTATCTATATTGGCTGTGGGAAAGCCCAGCTCAGAACCTAAACGCCTTCCTCTGACTACCTCGCCAGTGATTTTGTAAGGACTTCCAAGAAGCTTGGCGGCCTTTCTCACATTTCCTTCCATTACCAACGATCTTATCCATGAACTGCTGACCTTAGTTCCGTCTATTTCCACAGGGGGGACGCCCACGGCTTTCATGTTGTTGGAATCACAGAGTTTTTTCAAAAGCTCAACGTTTCCCGAAGCGTTTTTTCCGAACTTGAAATCGCTTCCGACGACGATTCCTCTGACTCCGTTTTCTTTGAGTAATAGAATGAAATCGTCGGGCCTCAGATCTTTCAATTCGATCAGATCGAGAAAGAAAACGCCTGAAGCCCCACAGTTATATAGCTGAGCGGATCGGTAGGATGGTGTATAGAGAAGCCCGGGGAAGTCTTCTTTATTAAAGTAATACTCGAAAGGATAAATGAAGCTGAGCACATAAAATGTTGTGTCGAGCTCTCTGGAAAGCTTTTTACCAACCTCAAGTAACTTTCTGTGGCCTATATGGAGGCCATCGAACACCCCGACAGCGACCGTGAATCCTCTCATCCTGAAGTTCAAAGCTCCGTCATGTTCGAATAGACTTTTCCTATTGCCTCGAGTATCTCGGATGGAGTGATCAGCTCACCACTGAGTTTCGAGACGACCTCGAAGTATCTTCTATCCCTGAATACCCTTGAAACCTCTCTGGCAACCTGCCCGGCATTTAACTCTGCCACAACCACACTGTTTATGTGTTTTCTCAGCTGGCGCAGTCTTTTGAATGGAAAGGGCCAGATAGTGATGGGCCTGAAAAGCCCGACTGGTATACCGTCGTTTCGAGCCATTTTCACAGCTCTTATGGCACTGCGCGCAACGGATCCGTATGCAATCACCAGTATCTCTGCATCTTCTACCATGAATTCATCGTAAAGAATCAATCTGTCAGCGTGCAATCTTATTTTGTCAAGTAGTCTCCGGAGGAGTTTTTCAGCCACGTCAGGAGAGCCAACAGGAAAACCACTTTCGTCATGAACCAGACCCGTTACATGAAAACGTGTTTTACCCATTTTGGCCAGTGGGATGGCGCTCACGTCTTCGGTTTCTTCGAACGGGACGAATATCTCTTCTTCATACTCCTCGTCACTTCGGCGCGAAAGAGTTTCTATCTCTCCATCTGGTGGAAGCTCTACGGTTTCACGAATATGGCCAAGTATTTCGTCCATCAGGAAAATCACGGGATTTCGAAATTCTTCAGCGAAGTTAAAGGCCTTGATTATCAGTCTGTAGACTTCTTCAACAGTGGAAGGGTAGAGGGCGATCACGGGATGATCCCCATGTGTGCCCCATCGAGCCTGCATTATGTCGCCCTGTCCGGGTTTGGTTGGAAGCCCCGTGCTGGGGCCACCTCTCTGGACATCAACGAAGACAACGGGTGTTTCGGTCATACAGGCGTATCCTATCGCTTCCTGCATCAGGCTGAATCCGGGCCCGCTTGTGGCCGTCATCGCCTTTACACCGGCAAGAGAAGCTCCAATAACAGCGGCGGCACTGGCAAGCTCGTCTTCCATCTGAATGAATACTCCTCCTATTTTCGGGAGTTCTTTTGACATGACCTCCATTATTTCAGATGATGGTGTTATGGGATAGCCTGCGTAGAATCTGCAACCTGCCTTTATTGCACCAAGCGCACAGGCTTCGTTACCCTGTAAAAGTATGCGTTCACCCAACCCTTTCCACCACCTTTATATCGATTGCAAAGTCCGGGCACAGATTTTCACACATCATACAACCAATACATGTTGTATGATCTTCCACGATTGGTGCGTCCATTTCTCCACGTTTTATCGTGGAAGTTGGACAGACGGCATAACATATCCCACACCTTTTGCACCACTCAAGGTCAATATCTACGTGGTAATTCCCCCTTTTTGCCATTTCTAATGTCCCCCTCCGCGTTTTTTACACTTTATTGTAACATCGCCAGGAATACACCTGCGGCTACCGCGGATCCAATTACTCCAGCTACGTTCGGCCCCATGGCATGCATGAGGATGAAGTTCGTGGGATCGTCCTGCTGTGCTATTTGTTGCGCAACTCTTGCAGAGTCAGGAACAGCGGAAACACCCGCTCCGCCTATTAGTGGGTTAACTTTGTGTTTTGAAAATAGATTCATGAATTTCGCTAACAGGACCCCTGAAGCGGTCGCCAGGACAAAGGCTGCAGCTCCAAGTCCAACGATCTTCAGGCTGGCAGGTGTCAACAGTACTTCGGCTCTCGCAAGTGAACCGACGGAAACACAAAGCAGTATTGTGACACTGTCGAGTATAAATCTCGAAGCAGCTTCCGCCAATCTTTTGGTAACGCCTGATTCTTTCAGAAGATTACCCAGCATAAGCATTCCCACAAGTGGAAGAGCCTTGGGTACAAGAATCGATATAACGACAGTACTTGCTATTGGGAAGAGGATTCTTTCGAGTTTTGAAACTTCTCGTAGTCTTTCCATCCTTATCATTCGTTCCTTTTTCGTTGTTAGAAGTTTCATAACGGGGGGCTGGATTATTGGGATCATCGCTATGTAGGAGTAGGCGGCGATGGCTATTACAGAGAGAAGTTCTGGCGCCATCTTTGTTGCCACGTATATCGATGTAGGACCGTCAGCACCACCTATGATACCTATGGATGCCGCTTGGGGAAGTGTGAATCCCATGAATCTGGCTACTATAAATGTAAGAAATATTCCAGCCTGTGCTCCAGCACCCAGAAAGATGGTTTTAGGATTGGACAGCAGGAATGAAAAGTCTGTGAGTGCGCCTATTCCTAAGAATATCAGCGGAGGGTAAATACCCATGAAAAGTCCTTGCTGTATGTACCAGAGCAAACCTCCAGGACTTCCATCGGTGGGTGGTGACATTATACCGGTGTATGCGCTGGGGATGTTTCCCATTATGATCCCAAAAGCAATGGGAATCAGAAGTAGAGGTTCGGCGTGCTTGACTATCGCAAAGTAGATCAGGATACCAGCGATAGCGAACATGATGAAATTGCCCAGGGAAAGCCCGGCCACGGCCATGGAGTTGAGATATTCCAGTATGCTCTCTACCACGTTCCTTACCTCCTCTTTTCTTTGATCCCCTTCATTTAAGCTTCTTGAGATCGTACGTTACAACCCTTGCGGGGTCATTCGTGGTATATGCGTCCTTGCCAAGGTAAAGAAGTGCCTGATAAACTGGCCGGCCTTCTTTATCAAAGGCTTCTGGATCGTAGTGCACTCCCACAATCTTTCCCGCAAAGAGTGTGTGGTCGCCATAAGTTGGTGCGTCAACTACCTGGCATTCGTAAACGGCTATAGCATCCTTTAAGTATGGGCATTTTACGTTATGCCCTTCTTCCAGCCGTAGGTTAAAGGCTTCTACCTTATTCAGGTCTTTTCCGCTGTGCCTTCCAAGCAATTCTACGATTCTGCTGTGAGAATAGGGCAGAAAACTCGCGGTGAATTCTCCGCTTTGTTCAATAAGGGAATGTGTGAAGCGTTTTGGTGAGATGAGGACAGCGAATAGAGGAGGAGAAAACGAAAGCATGGTATGCCATGCTGCAGCCATGAAATTTACCGTGTTACCGAGTTTTGCCCCTACGACGGCAACGGTTGATGGATATTCCTGGTAAAGAGATTTTGGATTAGCTTCGAAGACCATCATGAATTCACCATATCAATGAAAAGTTTATGTATCCTCGATTCGCCATCGACAAGTTCGGGGTGGAAAGTGGCCGCGAGTATCTTTCCCTGAGCAACGAGAACAGGGTTACCCCGATAGCTCGAAAGTACATTTACGCCATTACCCACACTCGTGATGATCGGTGCCCTGATGAAGACACCTTTTACAGGGAGATCAAAACCCTCGACTTCGAGCTCCGCTTCGAAACTGTCGATTTGACGTCCATAGCCGTTCCTTTCAACAGTAACATCCAGTAGCTCAAGCGTTTCCTGATCCGGCGCGTTGGCAATTTCTTTTGCCAGCACTATGAGTCCCGCGCAGGTACCAAAAATCGGGAAGCCATTACTTGCCATATCTTTTAACTTACTCCATATGCCCGTTAGTTTCATTAACCTGGTGATTGTCGTACTCTCGCCACCAGGTATCACGAGACCATCTATTTTTTCCAGATCCTCGCTCTTTTTAACCACGATGGTTTCACAACCCAGTCTTTCCAGTGCCTGAACGTGTTCTCTTATATCTCCCTGCATTCCCAGGACACCGATCTTCATCTATTACCAGCCCCTTTCCTGCATCCTGACAGCGAGCTCTTCGACAGCCTTTCCAGGCATGGGTGAGCCGATATCTTCACTCACCTTGGCAAGCATTTTAGCGTCGTCCCAGTAGAGGACTGCTGCCACAATGGCGCGAGCCATCTTTTCTGGGTCTTTCGACTTGAAGATACCGGAGCCCACGAAGACGCCGTCGGCGCCAAGCATCATCATCAAAGCAGCATCTGCAGGAGTTGCTATTCCACCGGCTGCGAAGTTGACAACAGGCAGTCGCCCGAGTTTTTTTACCTCGTATACCAGTTCAACAGGCGCGCCGATCTCCTTAGCGTAAGTAACGAGTTCTTCATCGGGCATGTTTTTGACCCGACGGATTTCATCCATAACTTGTCTCATATGCCTAACCGCTTCTACTACGTTACCAGTTCCAGCTTCTCCCTTGGTTCTAATCATCGCTGCTCCTTCGGCAATCCTTCTCAAAGCCTCTCCAAGGTCTCTGGCGCCACAGACAAACGGGACTTTGAATTCGTGTTTGTTTATATGGTATCTATCATCAGCCGGTGTCAGAACCTCCGATTCGTCTATAAAATCTACGCCTATGGCCTCCAGTATTCGTGCTTCAGCTATATGACCTATTCTGACTTTGGCCATGACGGGAATCGAGACTGCTTCCATAATCTCCTTTATCTTCTGGATGCTGGCCATCCGTGCCACTCCGCCCTCTTTGCGGATATCGGCGGGAACACGTTCCAGAGCCATGACCGCCACTGCGCCAGCTTCCTCGGCAATCTTTGCCTGTTCGGCTGTCGTCACGTCCATTATCACACCATTTTTCAACATTTCGGCCAATCCTTTTTTAACAACCCATGTGCCATATCTTTCCATTTCATCAACCCTCCTTCCAGTAATCGTGTTTCACCAATTTAAGTCGAGAAAGATCGCCTTTTTTTCTTCCCACTTTAACGCACGGTTTTCCATTCACTTCCACTATATCGGCTGTGATATCTACCTTCTTCCTCAAAAGTTTCGAGCCAACTCCGTAAGCGTCTGCGGGAACGCTCAAACGTTCAAAAAGGTCGATTTTCTTCGCATCAAAGCCTCCCGATACGACGATCTTCAAATTCTTCAAACCGTAACCATCGAAGACTTCTCGTGCTCGCCATACGAGTTCTGGGCATACACCAAGGGACGACTCGTCCTTAGGTACCACCGATTTGTCGCGTAGATTTCCGGAGGTATCGAATCGCACCCCCCAGATCTTCCCTTTTCCTTCACCGATTATAGGTGATGGATCTGTTTCGCCAAGTTTAAAGGGTTTGCCCATTATATGTTCATAGAAAGCCTTGACAACCCTGAGTGTTGTGCCTATGCAGTCATTATCCCAGTCCACAAGGACAATTCTGTTAACGTGGGCAGCGATATGACGATCAAAGGCTATCGCGGCAGCTTCTGTGCTCCCATTGTATGCAGCTATTAGAGCGTGAGGGATGGTTCCCAAACTCTCTATTCCCCAGTAATCAGCATTTGCGTCCGTTGATACGCCAAAGGCACCGGCCTTGAGGGCAGCGTATCCATCGGTGGCCTGTACCCAGTAATGGTCGAATCGTGCACTGAAATAGAGTATTGGTTTACCACGAGCGGCTCTGACAACTTCCTTCACAGCGGTTGCCGTACTTGTAGCACGTGCGATGACGCCCAGCAGGACTGTTTCAAGGTATCCAAAGTAAGTGGGGTCACCCTCTATGGTCATTATAGGTTCCCCTTCTTTCGCTTCTTCACCATCGTAGAGCGCCTTCACTTCTATCTCTTCCCATTTGTCAATCCATAGATCGTTGAGTTTTTCTCGCACTTTCCACTTCTCTTCGGTGAGCTCGTTGAGACGTTTCATATCCATTTCGTAGGAGGCGCTTTGCATCTCCTTTTCGATCTTTAAAATCTTTTGGAAAAGTTCCGAGGCTTTTTCTTCATCTTTGTAATACCCCGATCCATAGCGAAGTATAGCGAGGGCTTCGTCGATTCCCACTATCACCGCGTCTGATCTCGGGAAAAACTGGTAAAGTACTATTGGATGCCGGTTGTCTTTTTTCAGCACCTCCACATAACGGGTGAAGTATATGTCGGAATAGTACCCGGCTCTTATCCTGTCAATCGGTACCTTAAAGACCCTTGGATCAAGTCTTTTCAATCCTGATCACCTGCACTCCAAGAATTTGCTCCATGTGTCTTAAAGCCCATTCATGTTCTGCAGGGTTGTAGCTCTTCACTCCTCTTTCATCAACTATGACCGTTATGTCGCGATTTCTGAGTTCTTCGGCTGTGTGAAGTACGCAAATGTTTGTGACGAGTCCGCATAATTCCACTTCTTCGATCTCCAGATTTTTAAGGATCTCATCAAGGTTGGTGTTGTAAAAAGCACTGTAACGCTTCTTTTTGATCACATAGTGGTGTTGGTAGTCCTGGAGCTCCGAAGAAAGTTCAGAAACGAGTTCGGCACCTGGTGACCCTGCAACGCAGTGCGGAGGGAAAAGGGAAAATTCCAGGTCATCCTCATCGTGCCAGTCCTGTGTGGTGATGATTGGAAGATCGTGTTTTTTGTAATCCTGAACCCTGCGAAGTATGTAGGGAATCACCTCCTCCGCTCCTTCGAAATAAAGTACTCCTCCTGGCTTTGCGAAATCATTCTGCAGATCTATTACCATCAATGCTTTCATTATTCATCACCCCATCTTAATTATACTCCAGGTCTGAAACACTCCCTCAATTGGTATACTCTGCTTGTCAAGTGCATGGGCTCGTTGAATAATCATAGTGCTGATGAATTTTTACTTTACTGTTTTTAAGGGCCTGAAAAATATCGCATTGATTTTGAAATAGAATTATCTTAAATTAGACGAATTTGATACATCTCACTTCCTTCCCTGTGGGTATATAATTTCTTCAATCCAAACCTATAGTTGCGGGGGGATTGATTATGAAGAGCATGGGCATTGAACAGAAGGAAGGCGATATTGCTCCCAAGGATGTGAAGGAAGAGCCTCCGAGCTTACGTTTAGAACAAAACAGAAGGAGGTTCTTTCCCGAGATTCCTGACGAGCTCTGGAACGATTGGAAATGGCAGTTTAAGAATCGAATAACTGATATTGAAAGACTATCACGATTTTTCTTTAACTTTCCTCAGAAAGATTTAATGGAACTGAGAGCGGTTACTTCAAGGTATCCCATGGCTATAACACCTTATTATTTTTGCCTCATAAACTTCGATGATCCCCACGACCCCATAGCAAAACAAGCTATTCCTTCTTTAGAGGAAATCACACTTTCCAAGTGGGGAAAAGAAGATCCTCTTGCAGAATCGAGGGATTCGGTGGTACCGGGTCTGGTTCATCGATATCCGGACAGAGTTTTAATGGTGGTTACCGACGTCTGTCCAATGCTTTGTCGCCATTGCACGAGAAAGAGGGAATGGCACAAGGGATTCTGGATTCGTCCACGATCGGAAATCGAACAAATGCTGGAGTACATCAGAAAAAATCCGCACATTCGTGACGTGGTGATATCGGGAGGAGATCCTCTAACGCTTTCGAATAGTCGTTTGGAGGAGATCATTTCGAAGTTACGCGAGATTCCTCACGTGGAGATAATACGTATCGGAACGCGGGTTCCAGTTGTGATGCCTCAACGGATAGACGACGAATTGTGCGATATCCTGTCAAAATACGGACCAATATGGATTAACGTACAGTTCAATCATCCTAACGAAGTAACTTCGGAAGCAGCCAGGGCCTGTGAAAAAATACTCCGTGCAGGAGTTCCTCTCAACAACCAGACAGTTTTGCTCAGGGGAATAAACGATTCCGTGGAGATCCAGAAAAAGCTTTCTCATGACCTTTTGAAGATACGAGTTCGGCCTTACTATCTTTTTCACGCCGATGAGGTGGAAGGTACAGAACATTTTAGAACGTCTATTGATGCTGGAATTGGTATTATCGAGGGATTGAGGGGACACACATCTGGATTGGGAGTTCCCGTTTTTGTTGTAGATTTGCCGGAAGGGGGAGGAAAGGTTCCTGTGCAACCTCAGTATGTCTTGTCACGAAACGAAAACGAGGTGATCTTCAGAAATTACCAGTGGAGGGTTTTCAGAGTGAGAAACCCAAAAGGAAATTCTGAAGGCATGGGACAGAGCCTTGAGGTATTAAAGAGATTTGAATCTGAGTTTAAAGCAAGGCAGGGATGATTGTTATGAGGATAGGCATAGCTTATGATATACGGGATGTTTCGGCAGTTTCCTGTGAGGGGCCAGAAGATGCGTTGGAAGAGTATGATCTTCCAGAAACTGTGGAGGCCATTTCTCAAGTGTTGAGTTCGATGGGATATTCTGTGGTGAAATTAGGGGGCGGTAGAGAGTTTTTACAAAGAATTCTTCGGGAAGAGGTGGATTTCGTTTTCAACATCGCTGAAGGTAGAGGTACATACCGGAGTCGAGAAGCTCAGGTACCAGCTGTTCTGGAAATGTTGGGAATTCCATATTCAGGTTCGGATCCCCAGACCCTGGCAATATGTCTGGACAAGCCGCTTACCAAGCGCCTGGTAAAGACAGCAGGGGTGGCCACTCCCAGATGGATCGTAGCGGAATCATTGAATTCACGGCTCATAAATGCTTTGAAAAC
This sequence comes from Thermotogae bacterium, assembly GCA_003538775.1. Lineage (GTDB taxonomy): Bacteria > Thermotogota > Thermotogae > UBA12178 > UBA12178 > UBA12178. The sequence goes on along the minus strand of DPRG01000091.1, from coordinate 830 downwards.
TTTTCCACTTCCTGCATTTGTGAAACCAGCTTACGAAGGTTCCAGCAAGGGGATTCGTTTTTCCTCAAAAGTTGGTACTATAAAAGAGTTGATAGCACAGGTAAGGTTCGTTTTGGAAACCTATCGACAACCAGCATTAGTTGAAGAATTTATTCCTGGAGATGACGTAACGGTGGCAGTGTTGGATTCTCCTCCAAGAGTTACGGGAATTATGAGAGTCCTTCCTAAAGATGGATATGATCCTGATTTTGTTTATTCCCTGGAAATAAAACGTGATTGGAACGAACGGATCTTCTATGAATGTCCTGCGCAATTACCGGAGTTTGTGGAAAAGAGGCTAAGGAGAGACACTTTGAAAAGCTTTTCGGTCCTGGGGTGCAGGGATCTCTCGCGTTTCGATTTTCGTATAAGTACTGAGGGGATTCCGTATTTTCTGGAGGTAAATCCTCTTCCAGGGATGAGACCGGGATATAGTGATTTCGTCATAATAGCCGAAAGAATGGGATATTCTTATAGCAAATTGATCGAGTTGATACTTGAAAGTGCTTTTAAACGATTGAAAATGAAGTTTTTCCCTCGTGACGAACATTATAGTAACGAAGAACCGTTAAAGTGTCGCGTTTTCGATAAGCGGCGATTGTAAACCCACAACCTTTGTCGTGATTTGCTCATTTCCTCGCAAGTACTCACAAAGGATCGCTACCAGAAAGAAAGCGAAGAGTGTTCCAGCGTGAAGTTCTCGCAGTTGCGCTCCGCTTTTCTCCTCGCAAGCACTCACAAACTATCACTTCCAGAAAGATTCAACATCCTGCTTCAGCTTTCTGCTCGCC
>DPRG01000057.1 GCA_003538775.1 Thermotogae bacterium | reverse complement strand
TTCGATCCGAAGGTTGTGGACGTTTTCATTCGGATGATCCAGATTAACTATTCACAAGGAAACGCTTTGGATTTCAATTGATCCCAAATTTAAAATAAAAGAGGTGGCGCTTCGAGCGCCACCTCTTTTATTACCAGACCACTACTGAGATCACTTATAGTAGCCCTTGGATTTCAGGAAGTCATAGATCTCCTTGTTTGCCTGCTTCAAAGCCGTCTCAGGATCAATCTCCAGAGCCCAGGCTTTGGCCAGATAAGTGTTGAGTATATCCTTCATTTCTGGATAATCGGGTATTTGTGGTTCGGCGTAACCCCACAGATTCAGTGCGGGAAGCTTCACCTGGAATCTGGGGAAGTTATTCAGCACATCAGGATCACTTAGAATTGACTTTCTTGGAGGAGAACCCCCAGCCATGGCGTAGATTTTTGCTCCTTCGGGCGAGGCCGTAGCCCATGCGATGAAAATGAAAGCCTCCTTTTTGTAATCCGACCTCGGATTTATTACAAGCATCTGATCGTGAGCAGAATGCGCCCTTCGAATACCTTCAGGGGTCATCACACCAGGAACCATGGCAACTCCCATTTTATCCCATACAAGCGGAGAAGAATTCTTGTCTCTCAAAGATGGATAGGCTGCATCCCACTGCACCGCCATGGCTACCTGTCCGGTCTGAAGAGCACCGAGTATTTCCATGTATTCGTAGGTGGATATATCCGGAGGCACGAGCCCTTCTTTGATGACCTTTACTACCCAGTTCAAGGCTTTAAGGGCCGGCTCGCTGTCAAACGCTGGCCTGTCGTACCACCACGTACCTCCGTAAGATCTGAAGATTTGATACCAGAACATCGGGAGCGATTCGCTCTTTCTTCCATAGAACGCCATACCATACATCGTTGGAGAGTTTTTGTTGTACTTCTTTGTGAATTTCTTTGCCAACTCGTAAGCCTCTTCCCACGTTTGTGGCGGCTCAGGGATCAAATCTTTGCGGTAGAAGAGGAGGTAGGTGTTGGTATCAGTGGGAAGAGCATAGATTCTGCCGTTGTAGGTTACGAGCTTCATTGCGATGTCGAGCCAGTCGTTTCTGTCATAAGGGAAGAGAGTATCGTCGTAGTACCAGTCAGTGAGATCTAACGCCATGCCGCTTTTTCCATAAAGTGCGGTGAACCCACTAAAGGACTCCAGAATATCTGGTGTCTTTCCTCCTGCGAGAAGAGTGTTGTTCACGTAGGTGTAGTAATCCGCCCTTGTTGCTTCGATGATTTTCACCTTAAAACCGTACTTTTCCGCAAGATACTTGTTCCAGTAATCCACCTGTGCTCTGTGTGCAGCCCCTTCTGGTCCAGCTCTACAGAAAAGCGTGATCTCCGGAACGGCTGCCGCGAGAAGGACAGCCAGAAGCACAACCACCAGCAGCGTAACAAACCTTCTCATGCCCAAACACCTCCTTAAGAAAGTTTTGAAAAGAACTATTTAACGGCTCCAAAGGTTAATCCTCTAACAAGATACCTTTGTACAAGCAGGGTCATGATAAGCATTGGAACTATTGAAACAGTAGCCGCAGCGGCTATTGCTCCCCAATATATACTGTAGCCGGTAATAAACCTCGCCATCCCTACAGTGAAAGTGACCGCTCTGTCTTGAGTCATGAGCAATGCAAAGAAGAATTCATTCCACGCAAATATGAAGTTCAAGATGAACACCGAGACCAATCCCGGTCCCATCAAAGGCAGTATCACGCTGAGAAGTATCCTTCCTCTCGAAGCTCCATCAAGCATAGCTGCCTCCTCAACCGACTGGGGAATTTCTGCCATAAAAGTGGTAAGTATCCACACCGAAAGTGGGACCGTGGATGTCAGGTAAACAGCGGTAAGACCCCAGATAGAATCTATGAGCCCGAAAAGCCTTAAAAGCAGAAAGAGCGGAAGCGCGAAAACAACAGGAGGTACCATACGTATCGACAGGATCCAGAAGGCAACTCCTCTTTTCATCTCTCCAAAACGCGAGATACCGTAAGCTGCTGGAAGAGAGACCAGAGCTGCTATGAACGTTGATAGCAAAGCCACCAGTATACTGTTGCTTATGTATTTACCAAAGTAGAAAGTTTCACTGAAAAGCATCCTGTAGTTTTCAAGAGTAGGGGTAAACGAAAATTTCAGATTGGGTTGCATTATCTCCGCCAGAGGTTTAAAGGATGTGAGAATAATGAAGGCAAGAGGAGCGTTCACTACTATCACAGCTATGATGGCGAGTGCGTAGATAACAGTGAGACCAACGGCTCTCTTTCTCACTGATACGACACCTCTCTGTAAACCGTCCTGAAAACCACCCGGCTTATCAGCGTAACAGCGATGAGTATTACTATTGTCAGTGCCGCTGCCCTCCCAAAGTTATATCTGGTAAACATCAAAAAATAGGTATACAGCGACATCGTCGTTGTAGCGGTTCCCGGTCCACCACCAGTAATTGCAAATATCTGGTCGAAGACTTTAAATGAATCCATAATTCTAAAGATCAGAACTACACCCATCACCGGGCGCAGTAGAGGAAGTGTTATATACCATACGCTCTTCCAGTAAGAGGCCCCGTCTATCAATGCGGCCTCGAATGGTTCCCTGGGAAGGGCCTGAAGCGCAGAGAAAACTATCAGAAACACGAAAGAAGTCCACTGGAAAGCATCAACCACAACCATTGCCATTAAAGCGGAGAAAGGACGATTCAAGATATTCAGCTCAACTCCGAATAGATCTCTGAAAGCCACCGGAATTATCCCATAAATGCTGTTATACGCTAACTTAAAGATTATTCCGTAAACCAGCGGAGCAACCATCATGGGAAGAATCAACAGTACCATGAAGATTTTGCGCCCCTTCGGCAAGGCATCTATCAACAGCGCAAGAGCAGTACCAACGACTGTTTCGATAGCCACTGCAAACAAAACATATAGCGCTGTAACACGCATTGAATCAAGGAATTTAACATCTCTGAAAAGCGAAATGTAGTTGTCGAAAAACACGAATCTTCCACGGTAGATGTTGTAAGCTGTGGACTCCGTAAAACTTATATAGAGACTGAATAAAAACGGAAACATAACCACAGCGGCAAGTACAACAACCGCTGGCAAAACAAAGCGCCAGCCTTTGTCTTTATGCATCCACCACAACCTCTCTTCCAAGCTTTGCGGATTCGTAAGCCTTCTCAACGATCTCCGTGGCTCGCAATCCATCGACTCCATCCGGGAACTCAAATACCTTACCTTCTACCCAATCAGCGAATGTCAACAACATCAACCTGTCCGCATTATCACCAAAGTTTATCCATTGTTCTTCAATTCTGGTATTGCTCCGAAAGATTATGTTCTGGGAAAATACATCCACTTCCACAACTCCTCTTTCCATGATCAACCTGAATTTTACCTCTCCCCAGTAAGGGTAAGACAGCGGCATGGCCCAGCTACAGTCGAGTGTCATCGGAATATCTCCAAGTTCAAGGGAAAGAATGGCGCAATCTTCCACCTTGAGATCCGGATGTATGTTCCTGCCAATAAAGGTTGAGACTTTAGTGAACTCAAGACCTGTGTACCATCTAAATAGATCAACCAGATGAACAACGTGATCAGTGATGGTACCTCCTCCAGCCAGTGCAGGGTCAGTGAACCATCCGGGAGGAAGTTTGCCTCTGTTGCTTGAAGTCACCATGAGTATTTTTCCCATCTCTCCAGAATCAAGTAGTTCCTTAACCCTTCTGGCAACCGGGTGGAATCTGACCGGGAACGCCGTTCCGAGTTTGACGTTCTTCAATCGACATTCTTCTACCATTCGTTCGGCGTCTTTGACACTTACAGCCAAGGGTTTTTCACAGAGTATTCCCTTCACCTTTGATGCTGCTCTTATAACGTGTTCGGGATGCTTGACATTCTCTGAAGTGACCACAACGATATCAACAACATCCAGCAAGTCGTCTAAATCGTTGTAAAACCTCACCCCAAATGCACTTGCAAATTTCTCTCCTCGTTCGGCATCATCATCCCAAAATCCCACAAATTCGAAGCGCTCCTCATTCTTGAGGACCTCCGCATAACTCTGAGCGTGAACATGTGCAGCTGAAATCATTCCAACCTTCATAACATTTCCCCCGCTTTCACTGTTCGTCTTTCAACAGCGGATTTTAGCGCCATCAGCGAAACCCTTACCGCTCTTAAACCATCCTCCGCGGATATTTCAACTGGAAGGTCCTTTTCTATGGCGTTCAAGAAGCTCTCCATCACCCGAACATACGGTCCCATGGCCACTGGCGATTCAACCTTTTCTCCCCCTTCATCATAGATTTTTAAGGGGGTTATCTGAGTGCTTTCAAATGATATCGTCCCATTCGATCCAACGACCTCAACAGCTGTTTTGAACGGTGCATCTGAGGGATAAGCCCATGTTCCCTCTATATGTGCCAGCGCACCGTTTTCAAACGCCAGAATGATATAGCAGTGATCTTTTGAAATCTCTTCCGAAAAGTCCAGAGATTGCGCCCTTACTTCACGAACATCACCAAGTGTCCAGATCCAGAAATCGATATCGTGAATCGCGAGATCCAGTATCACTCCGCCACTCATTTTAAAACTCTTAAACCACCGAGACCATCTGGGAAAAGGACCCCCTCTGAAACTCCTCGCTTCGCTTACGACTCCGATCTCGCCCTCTTTTATACGTTTCTGAATTTCCCTGTATTCCGGAAAAAATCTAACAACGTGATCCACCATGAACTTCGTTTTGGTTTCTTCAACTCTTTTTGCTATCCACTCTGCCTCCTCAAGGGTCCTTGCCAGTGGTTTTTCGCACAAAGTGGGAACGTTCTTTTTGAATACTGATTCCAGATAATCCTTTCTGAATGTGGTTGGTACAGCAAGAACAACAGCATCTACAGATTCTAAAAGTTCTTCGAAGCTTCCAGCGACCCTGCAATCGTACGTTTTCGCAAAAGATCGGGCCATTTCGGGATTTACATCGTATACAACATGAACACACCCATTGTTCAATTGCTTCAAAGACTCGGCGTGTATTTTCCCCATGAAGCCCGCACCCACAATTCCAACTTTTATCATCCTCTCACCCCTTAATGAAGATCTTCGATTTCATCCAGTCCAAACCACTTTCTCAATATCAACCTGTGAGCACCTCGAATAGCAAAGTCAGCGTGTTCGTCGGCTGCCTTGAACACCTCTCTCTTTTTTCGGGAGAGTTTCGCAAGCTTGCCCAAGATCATTTCCAGAAGCGTCGGAAACCGTCTTACAATTTCACCGTCAAAGACAACTATTTCGGGATCCAGAGCAATCGTTATAACAGCAAGAAACTGCGCGACCGTTTCAGCTATTCTCTCGAGTTCTTTCTTTACATGTTCCTTAGCGGCTTCACGTTCCAGAAGCTCAAGAAGATGCTCACTTGACTCCATAGACTTGTCCGGAAAACACCTTTTCGCCAATCCAACAAGCGATTCTTCGGATATAACCCTTTCAAGCTCAAGAAACTGTCCTTTAAATGGAACAAGTACTTGACCAATTTCACCCGCCATCCCATCGAAACCTCTGTGAAGCTTTCCCCCCAGCACTATACCAGCACCAATTTCAATTCCAAGGTAGAAAGCCAAAAGATCTTTGATATCTCCAAAAGTCTGGGAAGCCCCATAAGCCAAAAGGTTGGAGTCATTCTCCCAGAACACATCTACCTGTTTGTTAAGGACTAACACCTTGGAGGGTAGAAGCTCGTTTTTCCATCCGTAAAATCTGCTCCAGATAATTCGGTTGTTGCGATAATCTATAGGCGCCGGAACAGAGAAGCTCATCCCCAGAAAGTGATCGAATCCTTTAGACAACAATGGGATGACAATTTCCTCTATTCTCCTAACAATTTCATTCAAAAGAGAAGGAAAATCCTGGTTTCTCGAGAAATCAAAATCTTCGCGTTTTATCAGACTCCCGGAAATATCGAGTATATGAATTCTGACAACTTCATAACCTATCTGTACAACCACACTCAAACCGTATCGATCGTTTACACGAAGCAGGATCGGTTTTCTTCCAATATGCGCTTGGCCCTTACCCTCTTCTACAATAAGGCCTTCTCTTATTAGTTTTGAAACGATATCACTTGAAGCCGGGAAACTTATGTGAAGATCCTTCGATATACGGGCTCTGGATATTGGAGGCTCGCTGGTAAGAAGATAATGAATAACACGTTTGTAGTTAAGACTACTTATTTTCTGGGAGATCCTTCTGGCTTTCGATGGAATCACTCCCTTTTATTTTTTAGCCTAAAAAAGTATATCACGAATCGTAAACATCTGTCAACTTAGTATGGAGTGTGTTCGAAAAATCGTTGAAAGGTAGAGATAATCCTTCCGCACGAGTCCATGGCTGTGCGGCGTTTCTTCCCTCGATAACTTCGCAGTATAAGCTTTTGTCTTCAGCGCTTTAGCGCTTCGCGATGCCAAATCGAAAGCGTAAGCGATCTTACAGCCTCACGATTGCAGAGGGAGCAGCTATGCAAAACGATTCTAAAAGCACATGAATGTGGCTTAAAGCGGAGCTGGAACAGAATGTTGAATCTGCGCGTGCGTCGTTTTGCGGATACAAGAGGATACAAGTGAATGCGAGATGTAATACCGGATATACTTTTATGATTCATTGTTCGAACGATCAACCATACTTCCGCTTCTTGATTTTTCGAACACACTCCTCCGGGACTGAGTGTGTTCGAAAAATCGTCGAAAAGAAGTAAATATCACATATCTTAATATTGTGTTCAGCGTCTGCCCTTCGATCACGCTTGCAGACAATTACTTCCAGAAAGAAGTAAGGAGACAAAACGCACGTGATCGCACGACTGTCACTTGCCTTTTTCTTCGCTTCGCATCAACAAAGAAGGAATATATCACACATCTCGGTTTCTAAGATGTGCTCAACGTTCACCCTCGCTCACGCTTGCAAACAATTACTCCCAGAAAGATTCGACGTCCTGTCTCAGCTTTCTGCTCGCCGCGTCCATGCGGATCGGTAATTGTTTGCGTAAGCGCTCGCTCGGCGCCTCGCAAGACTTAGAAACCGAGATGTGTGAAGGAAGAAAGGAAAAAGAATGCTCAGCGCTCGTGAAGGGCGGGTGATCGCGTGCGTTTTGTGAG
>DPRG01000085.1:4009-4664 GCA_003538775.1 Thermotogae bacterium | reverse complement strand
AAGCTCTATGCTGGAACTGGAGAAGGTAGAAAGGCTATATCTGACCACATCCATGCAGTTCGGTAATTGTTTGCTTAAGCGCTCACTCGGCGCTTCGCAAGACTTAGAAACCGAGATGTGTGATAAAGTAGGGAAAAGACGAAAAACCAGCACTTGTGAAGCTTGTGCGATCACATCGTTTTGTGGGAGAGAAGGCAGAAAACCTACGGCTTCGCCGATCGTTTGTATGAGTGCTTGCTTTTGCGCTCTGCAAGACCGTGAAAACTTCGCGCTGGGCATTTCAACTGATATAATCATAACGTGGAGTTTTCAAGGATGGAGGTGAGATTATGAGAAGGACGGTTTTGTTGTTTCTCATGGTTGTTTTGCTGGGTGTTCTGATTTTTGCCGAGGAAACGGTGACTCTTCGAGTGATACAGGTATTCACCAGTCCTTTAAGAACCAGGGTGCTCGAGGAAATCATCCAGAGATTCGAAGAACAGAATCCGGGTGTGAAGATCGAATTGATATCGCCGCCTTATGAAACCGCTTACGAAAAGATCTACCTCATGGTAAGCGCTGAGGAACCGCTGGACATCGTGGAGGTTGGAGACTGGTCTTTGAGTGCTCTGGCGAGCATGGGTAAACTCGAATCTCTTGAACCCTATCTTGCGAA
>DPRG01000085.1:0-3695 GCA_003538775.1 Thermotogae bacterium | reverse complement strand
GACCTTCCCGAGACCATGGATGAGATGCTGAGAGAGTGTAAGCAACTTGTGAACCCCGCAACCGGGCAGTACGGTTTTGATTTCCGTGGTAAGGGCTTCCCAACGGCGTTCATCGATCTGGTAGTGACCTCTTTCTTTGATGATATAGATCCTGAATGCATGTATCTAACTAGAGACGGAAAGCTGATATTCGAGGATCCAAGAGCTCTTGAAGGCTTGAAGTTTTATATTGAACTTTACAAGACGGCTCCAAAGGATGCGATAAACTGGGGATTTGATGAACAGGTTAACGCCTTCGTTTCTGGTATAACACCCTATCTTTTCCAGGATCCAGACACGGTTGGATTGCTCAATGAACTTTTGAAGGATGGAGAGTACAAAACTGCTCCACTTCCTCTTGGGCCAAGTGGTCGGGCCTATCCAACCATAGGCTTTGCTGGATGGGGCATAACAAGTTATTCCAAACACAAAGACCTGGCGTGGAAGTTCCTGGAATTCTTCAACTCTCCGGAGATAAATGCCATGTGGTGTAAGCAGTACGGAGCCCTCCCCGTCGATCTCAGGGTTTATGAAAACGATCCTTACTTCAGCAGTGAGATTTTCTGGGGATGGAATTACATGTTCAACGATCCGGTACATTACCAATTCACTAAATACCCGCTTTCCAACGAAGCCTGGAGCGAATGGAACGAGCTTCACGAGACGACCATGCAGAGAGTTCTTCTGGGCAAGATGACTCCAGAAGAAGCACTCAAAGAATGGGCTGAATTCTGGAGAGATGCCGGATTGGTGAAATGACCGTCAGAAAACGTTTCAAAGGCCGTCTTTGGGCCTTATGGATGCTACTTCCAGCACTTGTGTTTGTTCTTTTCGTGAATTTATATCCCCTCCTCCGCGGAGGGGTTATTTCCTTTCAAAAGCTAACGGTTTTCAACCTCAACAGGCCCAGGTTTATCGGATGGAGAAATTACGATGAAATACTGAGCGATCCGGAATTTCTCTACATACTTTGGAACACGGTATTGTGGATAGGTCTTTCGGTTTTTTTCCAGCTCGTGCTGGGATTTCTCCTTGCTTTGTTGCTGTATAAGCCGTTCAGGGGTCGTGGGATATACATGGGACTTGTCTTTTATCCCTGGGCGCTTTCGGGATTTGCCATAGGACTACTCTGGTCGTGGATTCTCAACGGTCAGTTTGGTATCCTTAACGATCTCCTTATGAGGTTTCATTTGATAAAGAGCCCTGTGAACTTCCTCTCCGACCCGAGATATGCGTTGTTTTCGGTGATAATGGTCAATATCTGGTACGGCATACCGTTTTTCGCAATAATGATTCTTGCGGCGCTCCAGTCGATACCAAAAGAGCTTTACGAAGCAGCAGAGATAGATGGGGCAGGTCGCCTGACAAAGCTATTCAAAGTTACTCTCCCGTACGTTCGTCCCACGATTGTAAACACGGTGCTTTTGCGAGTGATATGGGTTATGAACTTCCCCGATATCATATACGGCATGACTCGTGGAGGCCCTGCGGGAGCCACCAACATCCTTTCGGTGGAGATGATAAATATAGTCTACTATCAGAACAATTATGGCAAAGCTTCTGCTTTGGGAATGATAATAACCGCTATCCTCTTGCTTTTCACGGTGTTTTATTTGAGCTTCACTGAAAGGAGGGAATTCCAGCTCTGAAAGGTTCAAAGATAGCGTTTTCAATTCTCAGAATCGCTGGGCTGACCATTTTCCTTGTGGTGGCGCTTTTTCCTCTTATCTGGACGTTTCTGACTTCTGTCAAACCTCCAACAGAGGTGTATACCTTTCCTGTGAAGTATTTCCCTTCAAGATTCACTTTTGAAGGCTATCGATACCTCTTCAGCTTCGCCAACTTTGGCCGATATTTCGTGAACAGTATGATAGTCTCTTTGATACCTGCGAGCTTATCCACTATCTTTGCCACGATGGCTGGGTATGTTCTCACAAGGTCCAGGTCACGCCTGACGGGAATTATCCTTATAATCTTTTTCTTTGTCCAGATGCTTCCCACATATCTGATAATGATTCCTCAGTTTACCATGTTTTCGAAGATGGGGCTCACGAACAAACTTTCAGGTGTGATGATTATATACACTGCATTTGGAACGGCTTTTGGAACTATCATGGCTACAGCCTTTTTCAAACGTGTTCCCAGGGAGATGGAAGAAGCGGCTTTGATCGATGGTTGTACACCTTTTAAAGCACTGATAAAAGTTGTTGTGCCTGTTTTTTTACCAAGCCTCGGAGCGATTTTCAGCTTTTCCTTCGTTAACAGTTGGAATGAGATCTTCACCGCGGTGCTTTTCTTACACAGTGACAGAAAAATGACCGTTCCAGTGGCTCTGTATTCGTTTGTTTCGAAGGCTGGAATACAGTGGAATGTTATGGCTGCAGGTATAGTCGTTGCTCTTATTCCAACTATCCTTGTCTTTGCAGTGGCGCAGAGGTTCATAATCTCTGGGCTCACTCAGGGAGCTTTGAAAGAGTGAGAAATGGAGGTGAGAAAATGTTGCTGGGTGAAGATTACCTTTTAGAAGGCTCCACTGTTCGAAAGCTCTACGATGAAGTCGCTACATTACCCATACTCGATCCACACAATCATGCGGACTAACAGCAGGTGGTTGAAAATCCTTCTTGGAAAGATATCTGGGAAGTCGAAGGGGCGACAGATCATTATGTCTGGGAAGTCATGCGCAAGTGTGATGTTACTGAAGGCAAGATTACAGGTGATGCTCCCAGTAAAGAGAAATGGATGGCGCCGGCAAACGCGATGCCCTTAATTGCGGGAAATCCAGTATACGAATGGCTACATCTGGATCTTTTCAGGGTCTTCGGTATTCGAAAAATCGTGCGCCCTGAAACGGCGGAAGAGATCTGGGAAGAAACGTTGGAAAAACTGAAAAACCCTGACATGAGACCTCGGGAGCTTTTGAAAAAGATGGGACTCGAGGTAATGTGTACAACAGATGATCCGCTTTCTGATCTCAAATGGCATTCTATAGGAAGAGAAAAGCTCGCGGCTTTTAAGATGCTTCCTACTTGGCGACCTGACAAGGCCATGAACATTGAGAAACCGGGATGGCAAGACTTCGTGAAAGCGATAGGTGAGCGTTATGGTGAGGATACATCAAACCTCAATGGATTTCTCAACGCTCTTGCCAAATCTCATGACTATTTCTCGCAGATGGGATGCGTGGCCAGCGACCACGGAATAGATCAACCCTATTCCTACCCGGTTGAAAGGGCCAGAGTTAGCGAGATTCACAATAAGGCTTTTTCAGGAGAGCCTTTAACCGAAGAAGAAATTCGGGATTACAAGGCCTTCATGCTTTCTTACTTTGGCGAGTTAAACGCCGAAAAGAACTGGGTAACGCAGCTTCATATAGGTGCTGTCAGAGACTACAGAGATAGTCTGTTGCAAAGAATTGGGCCTGATTCAGGCGAAGATATCTCCACTAACATGATAGATCTGGTTAAAGGACTTAGATATTTTCTCAACAGGTTTGATGGGAGATTGAAAATAGTACTTTACGTTCTCGATCCCACACATCTTCCCACAGCGGCGACCTTATCCCGGGCTTTTCCTAACGTGAGCCTGGGTGCCGCATGGTGGTTCAATGACAGCCCCTTTGGCATGGAGATGGGGGGTGTCAACTTAAGCCTGAA
>DPRG01000037.1:9133-37358 GCA_003538775.1 Thermotogae bacterium | reverse complement strand
TCCCGGCGGGAGATCGTAAAAAAGAGGGGCTGTACAGCCCCTCTTCTTTACGTGCATGCCAAATTATCTCATTCTGAATTCGGCGTAGTATCTCATTCCTTCTCTGTAAATCTGTAAAGCCACAGCATCACCATTCTTTATGTTTTGTGTGACTTTCTGCCAATCTTCAACGCTGGCTATCTCGTATTTGTTTCCATTCACGTAGATTGTCGTGATAACATCACCCTTTTGTATTCCAAGCATGGAACCGAGACTGCCGGATTCGACTTCTTCTACAATAACACCATCGATCTTGCTGGGAATCGAGTAGGTTTCACGGTCCGCTGCGGTTATCTCTCTCACCACTATTCCCACGAAGCTTGCAACCATTTCCTTCGTATTGCTTTCCTCGTTTGAACCCAGAACCACGGGTAGCTCGATTTTTTCTCCGTTTCGTACAATGGTCACCATAACCCTTGAACCAGCGAGGTAAGATCTTATAATACCTTTTAATTGCTCCGCTGTTTCTACTTTCTGGCCGTTCACCGAGATGATCACATCATTGGCCTGAATACCAGCTTTTTCAGCAGGAGAACCTTCTACTACCTCGACAACGATAACGCCCTTTACATACTTGATACCAAGCGCTCTGGCAAGATCTTCCGTGAGCGTTCGCATCCACACTCCAAGATACGCCTTCTCTGCTTTCCCGGTTTCGATCAATGAATCGACAAAACGCATAGCCGTGTTTATCGGAATGGCAAAGCCTATGTTCACACCTTCCATCGGGTTCACAATGGCCGTGTTTATTCCTATAACCTGTCCATGGATGTTCAGAAGCGGGCCACCGGAGTTACCAGGGTTTATCGCCGCGTCTGTTTGGATAAGTCCCGTGTAATATCCGTTCCCATCGGGTTTGGGGATACTTCTGTTGAGTGCGCTGATCACTCCGAGTGTTACGGTATGCTGCAGTCCAAGAGGATTACCGATAGCGATAGCCCACTCGCCTATCTCAACGGTATCTGAGTTTCCGAGTTCAAGGACAGGAAGCTCTTTGTTTGTTTCTATCTTGATGACAGCTATGTCCAGCTCTTCATCTCCACCGATGTACTTCGCCTCGTATGTGTCACCGTTGAGCATGGTAACGGTTATTTTTTCGGCTTTGTGCACCACATGCTCGTTTGTCAATATAAAACCCGCCTTGTCAAAGATAAAGCCAGAACCAACTGATGAGACCTTCTGCTCGTAACCAAAGGGCGATTCACCGAAGTATTTCCGGAAGAACTCGTCTGTAAAGGGATCGAAAAAGGAAACTCGTTGAGTTCGTACAACGTCTATCTTAACTACCGCCGGGGCTGCTGCCTTTATCACATTCACTACAGGACTCACATAACCGGGATTCACGATCGCGAAGGTGCTTACGACAAGCAGAAGAATCGCTGTAAATGCCAACGTACGTCTCATGTACTCTCCACCTCCTTGACATGGATTTTCCAACGATCATTATAATGCAAGAAACTTAGAAAATCCTTAGAGAGTTTGTTGTATAATCGTTGAGATATGAAGATCGCTTTATGTCAGATGGAAATTCGTCTTTACGATCCAGAATATAATCTCAAAACGATGCTGAACATGCTTGATGTTTCAGCAGATTTATACGTCTTTCCTGAAACCTGTCTTACAGGCTTTGATGGAACTCTCAAAATACTTGATATGGGTGACCTGGAAGAATACCACGTTGACATTGCAAAATCCGGCAAGAATGTGATGTTTGGTAGTATCGTGGAAAGAGAAAACGTCGCGATATTAACCCTCAACGGCAGGATTGAGGATCGTTACTCAAAAACACATCTGTTTTCCCACGCCGGTGAGAATAGAGTCTTCAAAGCCGGGAACGCATTAAAAATATGGGACATACAGGGGATGCGCATACTTCCTCAGATATGTTACGATCTTCGTTTCCCTGCGGAGATATATACGCATGCTGAAAAATCCGATATATTGATCTTCATAGCCAACTGGCCGGCTGAGAGAATAGATCACTGGGATTCGCTACTTAAAGCGCGAGCGATCGAAAATCAACGCTTTGTCATTGGAGTGAACTGTGTGGGAAGTCACAGATGGCGTTACGTGGGACACAGTGCGGCTTACGATCCATGGGGAAGAAGAATAGCGTTTTTAGGTGAAGAAGAGAAAGTGGAGGTTGTTGAGATCGATTTGTCATTGTTATCAAAGGTTACCGAATCGTTCGATACCAGAAGAGACTTTCGCGTAGGATTGCTGGGAAGCGGTGGATTATGAAGTTTTTTGATCCGAAGGCCTTCTCAAGCTGGAACACAGTGATAACTTTTGGAATAATCGTCATTTCGAACATCCTGGTTGCTCTTTTCGCGGGTTATTACCTTGACAAATGGACATTCAACAACAAACTCCTTTTGATAATCTTTGTCTTTCTGGGTATAGCTTCCGGGCTTTACAATGGAATCAAATACCTTTTAAAGGAAGTGGACCGGCTTGAAAGAACTGAGCGAAAGCGCAAAGAGATACATGATAGCGATAACACTGATCACAGCGGTTGAAATCCCGCTTCTTCTTCCTTTTATTGGTCTGCACGCCCTGTATGTTCTTATTGGTGGAGGGCTCGCAGTGCTGAACGTTCAACTACTGAAGGAATCCATAGAAAAACAACTGGTCAGAAAAACGAAACGAACCGGATTCACATTACGTTATTTACTTGATGTTATAATCGTATCGCTCTTTGGTCTGGTTGACAGAAAGTCTGTGATACCAATAGTTGTAGGATTGCTCAACATGAAACTGGCTGTCTTCGTGTTCTGGAGGTGGATCAGTGAAGCTGCGTCTGACCAGAGGAGATAAGATTTTTCTAATAATATTCTTCGCTGTATACATACCTGTCGCTATTCTTCAAGCAAAAAGTGTTACCCTTCCAGAAGGCATTGGGCAGCGCTGGATTGTTGACCTCATTCCCCAATGGGGGCTTTTGGGAAGAGTAAATCCCATGACGATCTTCATGACCTGGATGGTTATTGTCATAATAATCTTGTTGTTCGCACCGGTCTTTCGCGGCTTTAAGCCTGTTCCAGATAGAAGGCAAGCGTTTTTAGAGTACATCCTCAATTACCTGTACACAAGCACCAGAGATATGATTTCAGATGAACGTTTCGCACGGCCGGTTTTCATGATAGCAGCCACACTTTTCATGTTTGTGGTTGTGAGTAATCTCCTTGGTTCGGTGCCTGGTATACAGGTAACTCCCACATCAGAAGGTCTTAAAATTTCCCTATTTATGGACACCTGGTATTCACCCACCTCTGATCTCAACACGAACGCCACTTACGCTGTGATGGTACTCATACTCAGCCACGTTTTTGGAATAAAAGCAAAAGGATTCAAGAGATGGTTAAAAGCGTGGATAGAGCCAACACCTCTGATGCTGCCTTTGAACATTATAGGTGAGATCGCAAAGCCCATTTCTCACTCGCTCAGGTTATTTGGAAACATCATGGGTGGAGGCATTCTGGTACTGATAATAAGCTACCTGATAAAGTACTTCCTCATGCCTGTGTTTCTCTGGGGCTTCTTCGGCATCTTTGTGGGTATAATCCAGGCCATGGTCTTTTCGTTGCTTGCAATAGCGTATATAGGTACGCAGATAGAGGAGGGATGAACTGTGGATAGCATCACAATGGCTGAAGCTGTACGGGAAGGTCTCAAATTTCTTGCGGCGGGGCTCTGTATGGGTATTGGAGCCATCGGACCGGGGCTTGGTGAAGGTCATATAGGTGCGCACGCGATGGACGCCATAGCGAGACAACCCGAACTCGCAGGTCCTATAATCGGCCGAATGCTTCTGGCAGACGCTGTTGCTGAATCTACAGGACTTTACTCACTCGTTGTAGCCCTGATGCTCATATTCGTTGTGTGAAGCCTCTCCAGGAAGGAGTGGTAATTTGATAGAATTCAATTTAACTGCCGTACTGCAGTTACTCCATTTTGTACTCCTGCTGTGGGTTCTTAAAAAATTCGTTTTTGACTCCTTTTTCAAAGTCCTGGATCAGAGAAGAGATCTCATTGAGGGAGAGATAAAGCGCGCTGAGAAGATAAGGCGCGATGCTGAAGAGTACGCCGAAGAAGCCCAGGCAAAATTGAAGAAGGCTTCCGACGATGCACGTCGTATCATAGAAGATGCAGAGGCCAGAAGTGAGAAAATCGTAGAAGAAGCTCGCGAAAAGGCGAAACAAGAAGCAGAAAGGATAATGGAAGCAGCCACAAACGAGATTGAAAGAATGAAAAAGGAAGTCGAAGAAGAGATCCGTGAGACAGCAGTCAAGCTTGGAATTTTTATAGCTTCCCATATTCTGAAACGAGTTGCAAACGAAAAACTACAAAATGAGGTCGTTGAGAAAACTCTGAAAGAGTTAAGGAAGGATGGAGAGATTTGAAGATATCCAGAGCCGTAGCCCGGAGATATGCTGAAGCTCTTTTCAATACACTTGGTCCCGATGATGTAGAAAAAGCAATAAAAATTTTGAGGGACATAACTGAAGCGCTTGAAACAAACGAAAGCTTCAGGGATCTCCTGCTGGACCCCACAAAGGATAAAAACAAGGTGCTGAACTTCGTCTATGAAGCCTTCGGTGTAGAAGATGCTCGATTGCAAAGGTTTCTTGCCGTCCTCAGAGAAAAGAAGCGATTAGCCGGTCTGAAGGTTATTCTGGAAGTCCTCAGAGAAAAGCTTAATGAATCACGTGGTATACGTGAGGTTGTTGTTTACAGCGCTCTCCCTCTTTCCACTGAAATGGAAGAAAGCATAAAAATAAGTTTGGAAAAGTTGCTTAATGCAAAAGTAGAATTGATGAAATACATTGATGAATCTCTGATAGCCGGTTTGAAAATGAGAGTGGGGGATTCGATTCTGGACGCGAGTTTTAAAGGCTATTTAAAAAAGATCGAATCGGAGATTCTCGGTGAGAGGTGATCGGTTTGAGAATCAGTCCTGACGAGATAGCGCGAGTTATTGAAAAGAAAATAAGTGAATTAGAACCATCCATCGATATGAAGGAGACGGGCACTGTAATCCAGGTTGGTGATGGAATAGCACGTGCCTATGGGCTCAGGAATGTAATGGCGAACGAACTGGTTAAATTCGAGAGCGGTGCGTATGGTCTGGCTTTCAACCTTGAAGAAGACAACGTTGGTATCGTCGTTCTTGGTGAGTATGGAATGATCAAAGAGGGAGAATTGGTGGAACGCACTGGGCGAATAATCGAGGTCCCGGTTGGCGAGGAGCTTCTTGGACGTGTAGTGAACCCGCTGGGAATGCCACTGGATGGTAAGGGACCAATAGAGGCGAAACATTACAGACGTGTTGAGATAAAGGCCCCTGGTGTTATCTATCGAAGACCCGTTGACACCCCTCTTCAGACCGGGTTAAAATCCATTGACTCCCTGATCCCGATAGGAAGAGGACAGAGGGAGTTGATCATAGGAGACAGACAGACCGGAAAAACAGCTATAGCAATAGACACGATCATCAACCAAAAGGGGCAGGGTGTCTACTGCATCTACGTTGCTATAGGACAGAAAAGCGCTTCGGTAGCTCGAATCGTTGAAAAATTGAGAGAACACGGAGCCATGGAATATACCACTGTCGTTGTGGCAAGTGCGAGTGATCCCGCTTCGTTCCTCTATCTGGCTCCGTACGCTGGATGTGCTATGGGCGAATACTTCATGTACAACGGTAAAGATGCCCTTGTAGTTTACGATGACCTTTCCAAACACGCAGCGGCCTACCGTGAGTTATCGCTTCTTTTAAGGCGTCCTCCGGGGCGAGAGGCGTATCCCGGTGATATTTTCTATCTGCATTCACGGCTCCTTGAAAGGGCAGCGAGATTGAGCGATGATATGGGTGGTGGCTCCTTAACAGCCCTCCCAATTGTTGAAACGCAGGCGAACGACGTTTCCGCGTATATTCCGACGAACGTCATATCGATCACTGACGGTCAGATATATCTGGAGCCCGGGCTCTTTTACGCCGGCTTCAGGCCAGCGTTGAATATAGGTATCTCGGTTTCTCGAGTTGGAGGTGCTGCCCAGACCAAAGCAATGAAGCAGGTTGCTGGTAGGCTCCGTCTCGATCTGGCGCAGTACAGAGAACTCGAAGCCTTCGCGCAGTTTGCAACGGAGCTCGATCCTGCTACAAGGGCACAGCTCACAAGAGGAGAACGCCTCATGGAACTTCTGAAGCAGGAACAGTACAACCCCATGCCTTTCGAAGATCAGGTTGTAGTGCTTTTCGCCGGTGTTAACGGATACCTGGACGATCTCCCGGTAGAAGCTGTCAAGAAATTCGAAAAGGAATTCCTCTCATTTGTTAAAACCCACAGAGCTTCCATCCTCGAAAGCATAAGGAAAGAAAAGGCGATCTCCAAGGAGGTTGAGCAGGAGCTTCATAACACGGTGAAAGAGTTCAAGGAGACTTTCAGGTGGTGATGGTGTGTCCAAAGGTCGCCTGAGACAGATTCGAAGAAGAATACAATCCACGAATTCAATAATGCAAATAACGAGAGCCATGGAGATGGTTGCACGCGCTAAGGTCCAGAAGATCGAGAAGCAACTCGCTGCTGCCAGGCGATTTGAACAGGAAGTCACACGAATAGTGGGACACGCTGTATCTCAGGGTATAGATCATCCCTTTTTCTCTTCGAAGGGCAAAAAGGCGGTCCTCGTGATTACATCCGATATGGGTCTTTGTGGTGCTTTCAATACCGACCTGATAAAAAAGGCGGAGACCGAGGCTCGCGAGCTCGGTGAAGATTTTGCCGGTTTCATAGTAATTGGAGCGCGAGGCGCTTCGCATTTTCGCAAACATCCTCAAACGCTTATGATAATGGAGAAGTTTTACGATGTTCCCAATTTTGCAATTGCAGAACGTCTTGCAGACAGGATCATTGAAGGTTTTGAAAATGGTTTATTCAAAGGTTTGAATGTTGTTTATTCGAATTTCCGCTCTGCACTGGTTCAGCGTGCTGTCAGCTCTGTGCTTGTACCCATAACGATCTCTAAACCAGAGAAACAGGAAGGCTATCGCAAAGACTGGGAATTCGAGCCTGATGTAGAGGAATTCATTGACAGGTACCTCTTCCTCTATCTTTCTGCCAGGCTTTTTACCTTTATGTTCGAGACGAAGGTGAGCGAATTTTACGCGCGGATGAATGCGATGAAGAACGCCACAGAAAACGCAAAGGAAGTTATCAGAAAGCTCACGCTTGACTACAACAAGGCGCGTCAGGCGGCCATAACTCAGGAGATCATAGAGGTTGTCAACGGCGCGGAAGCCCTGAAAGAATGAGAGGTGATTTTCGATGGAGAACGCAAAAAATGTTGGAAGGATCGTCAGCGTTGTTGGTCCCGTGGTGGACGTGAGGTTCGAAAGTGGTGAGCTTCCTGATATATACAGCGCCCTTGTTGTGCGGAATCCTCAGACACAGACCGATCTGGTGTTGGAGGTCGAGCAACTGCTCGGTGATAGAACCGTGCGATGCGTTGCTATGGACTCAACTGATGGTCTTGTTAGAGGCCTCGAAGTATATGATACAGGCGAACCGATAAAGGTGCCGGTTGGCAGAGAGGTCCTGGGACGGCTTTTCAATCTTCTGGGACAGCCCATAGACGAGGCGGGAGAAGTCAGGGCAACCGATTACTGGCCTATTCACAGAGATCCTCCGAAATTGACAGAGCAGGAGACACGAATTGAACTTCTCGAAACGGGTATAAAGGTTATAGACCTTTTAGCTCCGTTCCCAAAAGGTGGAAAGATAGGATTTTTCGGTGGCGCCGGCGTGGGTAAGACTGTTCTTGTTATGGAATTGATTCGAAACATGGCGATCGAACACAAGGGCTTTTCGATGTTCGCCGGGGTAGGCGAAAGAACGAGAGAAGGTAACGAACTCTGGCTTGAAATGAAAGAAGCAGAAGTGCTTCCGAACACCGTTCTCGTTTTCGGACAGATGAACGAACCGCCTGGGGCAAGATTCAGGGTGGCATTAAGCGCTCTTACGATAGCTGAATACTTCCGCGATGTGGAGGGAAGAGATGTTCTTCTATTCATAGACAACATCTTCAGGTTTGTCCAGGCAGGTTCCGAGGTTTCTGCACTCCTTGGAAGAATGCCATCAGCAGTTGGGTATCAGCCCACACTCGCCTCTGACATGGGTGAGCTTCAGGAGAGAATAACGTCGACGAAAAAGGGCTCTATCACATCCGTGCAAGCTATATATGTTCCTGCTGACGATATAACAGACCCCGCACCCGCTACTACCTTCGCGCATCTGGATGCAACGGTGGTGCTTTCCAGACAGATCGCTGAGCTTGGTCTGTATCCAGCTGTGGACCCACTTGACTCCACATCGAAGATGCTTGATCCAGCGGTTGTCGGTGAAAAGCACTATACTGTTGCTCGAGGCGTTCAGGAAGTACTTCAGCGATACAAGGACCTTCAGGATATCATCGCCATACTTGGAATGGAGGAGCTTTCGGAAGAAGACAAATTGATTGTCCAGCGTGCGAGAAAGATCCAGCGATTCCTTACCCAGCCCATGTTTGTCGCCGAACGTTTCACAGGAAGAGCTGGGCAGTATGTCCCACTGGAAGAAACCGTTAGAGGCTTCGATGAAATTCTTGCTGGAAAATACGATGATATACCCGAGCAGGCGTTCTACATGGTTGGCAATATTGACATGGTTCTGGAGGCGGCGCGGGAGTTGAAAGGATGACGAAGTTTCCCGTTCTCGTCTGTACTCCTACTGAAATAGTTTTCGAAGGTGAATGCGAACTGGTGGGTTTCAAAACCCTTGAAGGTTGGATGGGAGTTCTGGCGAGAAGGGCTCCTTTTGTGGGATTGCTTGATATCGAAGAGGTTAAACTGCAAACAGAAGAAGGCAAAAGTATTCACCTTCTTGTGGACGGTGGTCTCATCGAAGCAGATGGCGAACGGGTGACGATCGTAACCTCTCGGGTTGAAAACCCCGAAAAAATAGATCTTCACCTTGCAGAACAGGCGCTAAAAGAAGCAGAAAAAGCGGTTCAGGAAGCCCAGAGCGAAATAGAGAAAGCCCGAGCACTTGCCGAGTTCAGAAGAGCTTCTGCGAGGGTCAAAAGCCTTGAAAGGAGAAGCAGAACACGTTTATGAGCTCTTTGGAGTTACTTCTGCTTCTCGCTGGCATCTTTATGTACGTTTACCTTGGTATCAAACTCTTTCCCATAAAGGCCCGTTTTGCCATCTTTCTTTATTCCATCGGGGTTACCGGATTCGCCCTTGTGATGCTTTACGGATATCTGCCCTTGATCGTAGCTTACCTCGTCGTTCTCGCCATTATTTTCTTTGTCGTTTTCGCTGTAGCGGGATTTTAGAAGTTCTTCGATTTTCGATAGGATCTTTTCATCAGGCTCTTTCTGGAGCTCAGGAATTAGCTTCTTTGCCTTATCCAAATTTCCAACCTTTGCCTCACAGAAAGCGAGATAGAGATCTACAGGAAAAGTTTTCACATCCAATCCCAGCTGTTTTGCCTTATAAAATGTCATCCTCGCCTCGTTAAAGCGCTCCATTACAGTCAGTGCCACTCCGGCGTTGTAGTGTATCTCTGGCATATTAGGTAATACCCTCAGTGCCTCCATATACAGTTGAAAGGCCTCGTTATACTTTCCTGATTTCAAGAGTTCATTCGCCCGATTGTTTAACAGACGTGCCCTCTTCCGTGAATCCACTTTGTAACATCTCCCGCAGGTAGTATATGGTATCCGAATACTCTAACCCGCTCATTTTAATGAGAACGGTAGCTGCTTTTATACCCGCTGATATGGGCGGTGTAACGCTATACACTGCCTTCATCTCAGGCCATCGCACCTGCTGCAAATATCCCGCGAGTTCCGGGACTTCCTCAGGAGCCACAAAATCCCCTCCACTCATTCTCGCAAGTTCAGTCAGTTCTTCACAAGTGGTGAAAAGGGCAACGTTTTTCAAAAGAAGAGGGAAAATGGTCTCAAGTGGAAGACTACTATCATCAGTCTCTAAAAACACAATGTTTGGACTCCCTCGATCGAGCAACGGAAGAAGCTGGTTGAAATCATTATCACTCGATACATGATGGATCTGAGGTGTTGTCCTTTCAAAGATAAGCTCAGCTGTGACTCTCCCTCCAGAATCATAAACTTCTGTAAATCTCGAAGAGGAAAGCACAGGGTCGCCCGTAATGAGCATTACCCCGTATGTCAGAGTGATTTCAACTTGAGGTTTTACCTGTATGGAGTGTATATAGAGATTCATTGAAACCGTGGAGTAATTCGTATTGAACAGAACCACCTGATTATCGCGAATGGACCAGGCAATGAGATAAGGAAAGGAAAAGCGTATACCATCAAAGCTTCGAGGATATTCCACATGGTTCCATTCATCCGAACCAACGTTTTTAAAGTGTACTTTGCCTCTCCCGTCGAGCAGAAAAAAGTTGCCAAAAGGATCCAGAGCGATAGATTTTACGTGCGCTCCATCTGGTGGGGAAAACATATCAACAAGGTTTCCAAATCTATCAAAAGACAATATCTGGTTTTTCTCAGCATCGAATAGTGCTACATTAAAGGCATTTTTTGTAATAGAAAGTAAAGGCGCGAATCCTTGTTCTGGAGAAAGTTCCATTTTTTTGTTGCCGTTATAGTCGAGAATGTTGACCTTTGATCTTCCGGTGTCCAGAACATAGATTCTGCCAATCCTGTCGGTACCGGCGAGTTGAGGGAATATGTAGCCATCGCCTATTCTCTCAACACCCGACGGAGAAAAGTCCTTCACCCTCCAGATTGTTCCCGTTTTTGTAGAAATGTACATCCACCCGGTGAGTTTGTCCACCACCAGATCACGGCATTCATTTAATCCCAGCGTTTTTAGGCTCCATATCTTCACTCCCCCGCTGTCCACGACAGCGAGCCTGTCGTTCGTTCCGTCAAGTACCAGCAGTCTCTCATCAAAAAGATCAGCAGACACAGGAGTGTAAAAAAGCTCCACGTCATTTTGGAACCCTTCTATCACCATTGCTTCTTCAACATCTGTTATTTTAGGAGTCTCAACCCTTCTTTCCAGTATCGTATCGATCACTTCGCTGAGATAAGCCACCTCAGGTCGATAAGCGAAAAGCGAAACGTTGTTCAACTCTTCACGAGCTTTGCGAATTTCGCCTTCTTCGAGGTCCATTTTTGCAAGGAAGTACCAGAACTCTGGAATATCCTCAAGGTAAACCTCGCCCGCCATAGCTTTAGCGAGTGATTCACGAGCTTCAACGAACTCGCCTCTTCCCCAGTGGATCAAAGCTTCGGCAAAATACCGGCGTGCAATATCACCGGGGTCTTCTGCAAGTATCACCGCTGGAAAAATAAAAAGAACGAAGGTGAAAAGGAAGGTTTTCTTCATTTTCTGATACTTCTCCTCACCAGTTCGATTAAATCCGTCTTTCGCTCTGATCCTTTTATCAATCGCGAGATATTGCTCCTGTGCTGAAATACAGATAGAAGAAGCATAGCCAATCCCCAGGTACCCACCTGTGAGCCACCGATAAGATAACCTGCGATGGAAGCCAGAAGGAGCGCTATGAGCGAGGAAACCGAGACTATTTTTGTCGACAACACCAGTACCAGCCAGCTAATAAGAAAAACCCAGCCGCCAGAAGGGCAAATGGCAAAATACGCTCCAACCGTACTGCCAACCCCTTTGCCCCCTTTGAATCCCAGCCAGACGGGATAGTCATGTCCTACCACTGCCAAAGTCGCTGCAACGATGGCAAGCCACATGCTTCCGTAGTGAAGCGCGAGAATCGCTGGTATAAAACCCTTCGCTCCATCAAGAAACATTGCCAGAACGCCCCACGGGAAACCCGCGGCTCTAAGAGCGTTGGTTCCTCCGACGTTTCCACTGCCAACCGTCCTCACATCGATTCCACGGAGCTTTGGAATTATATAGCTGAACGGTATAGAACCGAAAAGATAACCAACCACACCCCAGAGTAAACTCTCCATCACTTTGAAACCTCCAGTGATGTGCTACTCAAAAATTCCTGCTTGAAATCCTGAAATCTACCTTCTTGAATCGCATCCCTGATCTTTCGGACGAACTGATTCATGAAATAAAGATTGTGAATAGAAAGAAGAATCATACCCAGCGCTTCTTTTCTATTGAAAAGGTGATGTATATAGCCTCTGGAAAAATTCTTACAGGTGTAACAATCGCATTTTTCATCCACAGGACGTGGATCCATTCTGTATACAGCGGATTTAACGTTCAATCGCCCCGTCCATGTCATAGCTGTTCCATGCCTTCCAACCCGTGTTGGATAAACACAGTCGAAAATGTCTATCCCACGCTCCACAGATTCCAGAATCAATTCCGGTGTTCCAAGGCCCATGAAATATCTGGGTTTGTCCTCAGGTAGAATCGGAAGAACCACATCAAGCATTGCCAGTGTTTCTTCAATTGTTTCCCCCACACTCAATCCACCCACAGCATAGCCATCAAAACCGATTCTCACCGTCTCTTCAGCGCTGTATTGTCGAAGTTTTTCTGAGATACCCCCTTGAACTATACCAAAAAGCGCCTGATCGCTTCGAGTGTGCACCTCCTTACATCGCACAGCCCATTTGAGTGTTCGGTCCACAGAACGCCATATCTCATCTTCTGCTTCATATGGATTCATGCATACATCGAGCACCATGGCTATGTCGGAACCCAGCAGCTCCTGAAACTCGGTCGCGCGCTCGGGAGTAAGAAAGATCAGACTTCCGTCAATAGGGGATCTGAATTCCACACCCTCGTCGGTAATCTTCCTGTGAGGGAGGCTGAAAACCTGAAAGCCTCCACTGTCAGTGAGTATGGCTCCAGACCATGACATGAAGCGGTGTAAGCCGCCGAAACTTCTTATCACGTCTTCGCCGGGCTTCAAAAGTAAATGAAAAGTATTGGAAAGTATCATCCTATAACCCATGTCATGAAGAAATACATGTGGAACAAAACGCACGGTGGCGTTGGTAGCCACCGGCGCAAATACTGGAGTTTCGACATCCCCGTGTACCGTATGCAGAACACCTGTTCTCGCGTTTCCGTCTTTATGAAAGACCTCAAAGGTCAACCCATCAACCTCTCTTCCACGGTCTTAAGAACGCGCTTGTAGGAACCATCTATCTGGGCTTTGAGCTCTTCGATTTCTTCCTGAAACTTTTTCACAAATTCTTCGTCTTTAATGGATCGAAGGTTTATCTGAACGTTCTCAACTGCTACTTTGAACGCGGCCAGCGCGAGATGAGCAGAACTTGCAACATCACTCAGGGCGTTTTTGTTTCCCCATTCTGCCAGGGCTTCCAGCTCCTGAATGATGTTGCGAGCACACCTTGCCACTTCGTAAGGAACCTCTGCAGCTTTTTTGAGAGCGTTTTGAATAGCAGCCTTCCTTTCCTCTCCCTTCGGGAGTTTGAAGGCTTCCATCACCGCATCGAAGGCAGCCACGTCTTCATTAACGAATTCGTGAAGTTTCAGCGTTCTTTCTTCCATTTCTTCGATTATGCGCTCCATCTCTGATTCGTACTCTTCATATCCTTTCTTACCAAGCGTCAAGCCCGCGACCATTTTCGCAAGTGAGGAAGCCAGTGATGCGGCTACAGCTCCTGCCGCTCCTCCACCAGGTGTTGGAGTGGCATCACCGAGTCGTTTACAGAACTCCTCAAGGGAGAGTTTACACAGATCCTCCATCTTCTTACCCCCTTAGTATGGCTACACCCGAGCTTGTACCTATTCTGCTCGCTCCAGCTCTGATCATACGAATCGCATCTTCACGTGTGCGTATACCCCCAGAAGCTTTAACTCCTATCTCTTCACCAACCACGAATTTCATGAGATGAACGTCTTCCGCTGTCGCACCAAAAGGAGCAAACCCCGTAGATGTTTTGACAAAAGAAGCCCCGGCAAGTTTAGAAATCACACAGGCAGCGATTTTCTCATCGCGAGTAAGATATGCAGTTTCGATAATCACCTTTACCGGGACTCCAGAAGCATCGACGACTGCTTTCACATCGTCGTAAACCTTCTCCCATTCCTGCGATTTGAGAAATCCAATATTTATAACCATATCTACTTCCTGCGCGCCTTCTTTAACAGCGAATGAAGCTTCCGCAGCCTTAGATTCACTACTCGTGGCTCCCAGCGGAAAGCCCACCACCGTAACGACTTTCACATCTGTGCCGCGGAGTTTCTCTGCCACGAACGACACATAACAAGGATTCACGCAGACACCAAAGAAACCATTTTCCAGAGCTTCTTCAACAAGCTTTTCAATCTCCGCGAAGGTCGCCGTAGGCCTTAGATTCGTGTGTTCAATGTAATTCGCGAGATCTTTAACCTCCATCTCTGAAAGTTCGAAAGTGTACTCCCTCTCAACCCGCGCAACTGCTTCTTCGATCGCTCTTTCAATCATGGTTTCGCCCCCGAGGAAAGTATAGCATGAAGCGTATCCATAAGTGATTACAAAACCAGAATATCAGACTGCATCCTCGGAAGTATTTCGAGCTCATTCTGATAAAGGCTCAGAATACCGGTTACCCGGACTTTCGCACCTTCTTTGACAGCCGAAAGGCTGATGTTCGTTCCTTTTTTGATATATACCTTTATCTTAAAAGTGCCGGTATCAACCATGAAATCGTACTGGCCTTTTCCCACAACTCTGCCTTCCACCATAACAAGATTGGAAAGCTGATCCCTGGAGAGTGATTTCAAATGAACAACAACAGGTTGAGCGGTTCCTACCTTTTCCACGCTGTCCGCGACTATTTCGGTAATTCCATACCAGAGCTTGCTCGTTCCCTGAACAACAACCACCTCGCCAATCTGAAGATCTTCTGGTATGGAATAACCGTACACCATAACGCCACCAGTTTCATCCTGTATGTACATACTACCCTTACCGAGCAGATCTCTCGGAGACGTTACAATCCCCTTGATCTTGAAGTGCGAACCAAGGGGTAATACGTACACATCGGCTATCCGATCGAAGGTTTCAGCTTCCTTGGGCTGTGTCGTAACGTGCTTTTTAGCCTTTACAGGTGAAAGCATCTTGAAATCCTGAGAATAAAAATAGTTCCACTCGAGCAAGATCTTTTGTTCGCCAGAGATTCCACTGTGAAGATCTCCATTGGCTATGGTCAGGGAAATGTCTTTATATGAAAGCTTTAGCCCATAAAGAGGGACAAGATCCCCGGATTCCCATCTACTGTTGTGTTTGAAAAAGATGGCGCCATAATAATCTTCGAGATGGTATCCCAGCTCTCCATAGATCGCCCAAGAGTGCTCATTTACTTCATTGGGATCACCAGTTTGAAAATCGGCATCGTACCTGTTGGCTCCTATCCTCAGATACTGGAAGGAAGCCTCAAAATCTCCAAATCTGCTTCTTATACCCGCCAGAAACGAAGGATCGTTGAAAGTGCTGGTTTTTGCAGCAACCGCGGCCCAGAGATCGTTGTTTAAGTTAGCTACCTTCAGATTCAGATTAGCATCCAAAGAGATCTGGTTGTATCTGTTTTCATAATACGTACCAAGGTCGATATGGTCAAAAGATATCTGACTGTATACAGCGCCCACTTTTTCCTGGACGTCGAAAGCCCCTCCAAATTCGAACCATTTCCCCTTCAACCTTCCTCCAAGACCATAGTAATCAAACTTCAAGCCACCGACCCGTAGTCCGTCCATCTTTTCCGTTAGAGTTTCTTTCAATCTCGATTTCAAAACATCGAATGTGAAATCGTTGTTGAAAAGTGGAAACTGCACTTCCGCGTAGTAGTATCTCGGCTGGAAGATGGTATAGTCGCCCAGCGTCCATTTTTCGTGTGACAGAGCAAGGTAATCCGTCACTTTAAGGCTCAGAAATTCAAAGGGCCTGAATGTCAGATACATAATAGGGAAGTAATCAAGCTTACCGTCTGATATTCCTATTGTCGTCAGGTTAAGAAGAGAAAGAGAAAGCGAAGCGCCAAAAGCAGCCGCTGCGAATAAAACCAGCAGAATAACTCCCAACCTCTTCAAAATCATCACCCTCCTTAAAAAGCGGGCCAGAGGCCCGCTAAATGATGCTTGAAAAAGCGATCTCACGTCATTCGGAAGGAGTTACAAGGCTTTCATCCCAGATGAACAAAATATAACCGTAATTCTGCCCCACAACACCGCTTATCGTGTATGTGGAGTCAGTTGCGAGATCACCCGGTACATCAGAGTATTTGTAAACAGTAATCGTCTCTCCGCCGTTGTCAAAAAGATAATTGTCGTAGCTATCAGTTCCCAAATAAACCGCGTTTTCCAGAGTTACATATTTACCATAAAGATCAAGCGTTAGTTCGGAGCCAGCAGGGAGGACTTCAACATCATGGAGTGTTGACGTAGCCTCGTGAATAGTGAAGGTAGCTCCTTCAACATCACTCTTCAAATAAAGTCTGTATTCTTTAGCGTCTCCATAATCTCTGGCGTAAGCTACTCCGGTGGCATCGATCAGATGATATTCGATGTCATCACCAGAGAAACTTCCGCCATCTGCATAGAGCTTTATCCCAGCGTTTTCCTCCTGATCCACAACATACGCGTAGTAATCGTAGTTGTATGTTACGATGCCTTTGATGTGAACAAGCTGAGCTTCAGCTGGGGGAGTGTTTGAACTAACTATCCAGCCATTATCTTCAATCATCTGGATGACTTCACTTATAGTTGTTACCATGGGCTCTTCGGTTTCCGGCTTTTCCTGAGGAACACAACCAACAAACAACACAATAAGTAACCCCAAAACCATCGCGATAACCATCGTTCTTTTCACGGTATCACCCTCCTCACCGTATAGATTTGGTTAAGCAATCAAATTCTATCACAGGGCAAAGGATAAATTGAACTACATTAAACCTTTGTAAGGTCCTGGCTCCGAACCTTCTATCACCGTAGCGCCCGTAAGTTTTCGGTAGAAATCAACTGGTCCAGCTGCCCCTATAATGGCGTATGCGTATCCAAGGTTCTTCATCTCATGAAGAGAAACAACAGTCAGAGCCGCACCGATACCTTTACCCCTGAAGTTTTCAAGCACTCCTGTTGGACCAAAGAAGTTTTTGAAGGTAGCTTCGTAACATGCAAAACCTACGATCTCTTTCTCGTGGAGTGCAAGGAAACACGTGATGGGTTTGTTTGAAAAAGAAACATCCACCTCAGATGCCCAGTGATCACCAAAGTGTTCTTTTACCCACCTGGTAACAAGGAGTTTTTCAGGCGCCATGGCACGACGGATCTGCACACCCTGAGCGGTTACTCTGTCAACAAATGGCTTGAAATCAGGAAGTTCGTAAAGCTTAACCAGCATATCCGGCATAAATGCCCCACCCCCAGCTTCTTGGAAGTGTTATGGACGTCAAGGTTTGTGAATGCAGGACATCTTGCTTTTAAGACGTTCGAAAACAGGTACAGGAACCCATTCCGAAACGTCCCCACCCATTTGAAATATCTCTTTTACAAGTGAGGAAGAGACAAAAGAAAATTTGGCGTTGGTCATTAAAAAGACGATCTCCACCTGTGGACACATGTGTTTGTTCGCCAGAGCCACCTGGAACTCATACTCGAAATCCGAAAGAGCCCTCAATCCTCTTATGACCACATTTACTCCGTTTTTGGCAACATAATCCACCAGTAGCCCTTCCCAGTGATCGTACTCGATTCCTCGCAAATGAGAAAGACTCTCACTGATCATCTCAAGTTTTTCCTGAGGGGTAAAAAAACTTGGCTTTCGAGGATTGGTCATCACAACCACACGGAGGTTGCCGAAGATCTTCAACGCACGTTCTATTATGTCGATATGCCCATACGTTATGGGATCAAAAGAACCAGGATATATGGCCAGCATCGTTACACCTCTTCCAGAAAATCTTCAGGGATATCCAGGGTCTTCAAACGATTTTCGATGTCCATAAGATCTTTCAATGTCATACCTGAAAGTTCGCGAGTGATGGCATTGTTAACTTTGTACCACACATACTTAACGGCGCAATCGCCAAAACGTGGACAGCTTTTATTTATGATGCAGGATAGGACTCTCATAGGTGTTTCAAGAGCATCGATAACCGACTTGACAGTTATCTTCGATGCGGGCATTGCGAGCCTATAACCTCCATGCCTTCCGCGCACGGTCTCAACGATACCAGCCTGACGAAGCTCACCGAGAATCTTTTCCAGAAAATCCTTGGGCATGTCCTGACGTTCTAAGATTTCAACAACCGAAAGCTTTGGAAGGCCCGCCTCTTGAGCCTTAGCAAGTTCTACAAGTGCCCTGAGCCCATAGCCACTCTTCAGCGTTAGTCCCATAAGCTACCTCCTGTCTTTATTATACAGATTCGACAATAAATTCTATCATATATGTAGGATTTTCTTTAGAAACTCCTCTTCGTTATCGTCAGATACTTTGCCGTCCAGCTTGGCTTTGAAGAGTGTTTCGAGTATCTCTCTCATTCTGGGTCCGGGCTCGATTCCAAGTCTTTTCAGGTAATTGCCGTTGACATTGACCAGTCTGGTTTCTGACACCCTGCGCAGGTACCACTTTAGCCTTGATTGACCAGCTTCTTCTGTGTGGGCTGCTACAAACGCAATCGCCTCCGGCGAAAGATCCTTCAAATAGTTGTGTACGCTGGAGAGTGGGGCATCGCTTTCCAGAACCTCGAGCGCTTCCTTAAGCTTCGACTTTGCAGATTTGAAATCTCTATAAACGCGTCTTGACAGACCGTAACGCCACTCGACATAACTCCAAGAAGCATCGCTCGAGTACTCCATTAAAACCATGATCAGAGCATAGAAAGGTCTTAAACGACTTCCGTAAAAATCGACCGCCCATTGCAAAAAATCATAAAGGGCTTTGACATGCGTGTCCAGAACGTTCGTATAATAAACTTCGGGAAATAGATGTTTCAAAATTCCAAGCTCGCCCATGCGTCGAATCGATCCGGGTACATCTTTTTCTGCAAGGAGCTTTTCCAGTTCTTCACGTAATCGTGCCCCGGTAACTTTTTCTAAGAAACCTCCTTCCACCGCTTCCTTGAGAAGTTCAAGCGTTTCGGGTTCGATCGTGAAACCGAACCGCTTTTCGAAACGCACAGCACGAATGATGCGCGTTGGATCCTCGATAAAACTCAGATTGTAGAGAACGCGAATGACGCCGTTCTCAAGGTCCTTACGACACTCGAAGAAATCAAGCAATCTTCCGAAAGAACCCGGATTGAGCTTTATGGCCATCGCGTTGATCGAAAAATCCCTTCGGTAGAGATCCTTTTTTATGGTACTTATCTCTACTTTAGGCAGCTCGGCTACCTCTTCATAATACTCCGTCCGGGCTGTAGCGACATCGATACGGAAACCATCCTTGAAGAAGACCGCGGCGGTGAAAAATTCCGGATGTTCAACCACTTTAACATCGAAATAATTCTCAAGTGCATGTGCATAGGCGATCCCATCACCTTCAACAACGATATCGAAGTCGTAGTTGGACTGTCCAAGAAGGAGGTCTCTCACAAATCCTCCCACTATATAAGTGGGCATTCTGAGTTCGTTACCCACGTTCCCAAGAAGTACGAGAAGGTTGTAATAGTTTTTCGGCAGCCTTTCTCTGAGGAGCTGGGATACGTCGTATTCCTTTGGTTCCTCACGTATCGTTACCTCTTTGCGAAATTCTCTCGGAAGATGGCGTGATCTGATTATATCCGTCCGCGTTATTATGCCGACGAGTATACCGTTTTCCAGAACCGGTACCCTTCCTATACCTTTATCTCTCATAATCTCTATCACTTTGCTCACCGGTGTGTCGACATCCACAGTTACAAGGTTCGTTCGCGTTATTGACTTCACCGGTCTATCACCAAGGCCATGGCTCAAGGCCTTGTCCACATCTTTTTTGACCACAATGCCAATCAGCCTATTCCCTTCTACTACTGGGAGGCCATTGTGCCCGGTTCTTTCCATTATGAGGTTCACTTCTGAGATTCTGGTGTGGGAAAAGACGGTTCTAACAGGAGAAGACATTATATCGCGGGCTTTTAGGGCTGGAGTCACAACATCGGCAAGCACAGCCAGAAGCCTCTGTATAACTTTTTCTACAGTTTCATTCTCGATCTTTGCAGACGCCGCTTTGTGATGACCCCCACCACCAAAAGCGTTCATCACCCTGGCAAGATCCACTTCATCGCTGGAAGTACGCCCCACAAGAAAGATTTTCTTTCCCATTCGAACAACACAGATCAGCGTTTCATGGCCCAGGGTTTCCCATACCTTTCCTACTACCAGATTCAATCCGCCGATGAACTTCTCCGTTTCTGCGTGTGAGATGGCTACAGTGCAGGAATTTATTTCTACCATCCTGATATTGTCTACCAGTTCCTGAAAGATAAGCTTCTGTTCTGCTGTCATATCGGTCGTCACGAACTCTGAGACTTCTTCCAGATTCGCTCCCATTCTAATGAGCCATGCGGCCATCTCAAGGTCTTCTGGGGTAGTCGAGGTGTAAAGAAAATTCCCTGTGTCCTCATGTAAAGCCATTAAAAAGAGCGTTGCTTCTACGCCGTCGATTTTAATGAGACGATTTTTAATCTCCCGAAGGAGCATCGTGACCGTTGCACCAACCGCTTCACGATGATGTTCACCTGGAATGTCACATTCTTTCAACTCCGGATGATGGTCATAAACGATTATCCGCTTTATTCGCTGTATCTGCTCTCCTATTTGTTTGTCAATCCGTGAAAGCGAGGAAGCATCAACAACTACAAGCGATTCAATGTCACCATTCACATCCTTAAGTGAAAGATGTGGAAAGTACTCTTCGTATATAGCAAGATACTCCTTCAGGTTAGCAGCGGGAGAGCCGCTCAGGAGTATCTCATGGTCCGGAAAAAGTTTTTTCGCGGCCACCGCCGAAGCGAAGGCATCAAAGTCGGGGTTTCTGTGGGTCGTTATGAGTTTCAAACGTCCAACCTCCACCCGGATACAACGGATTCCATATCGTGTAACTCACTGCTGAGTTCATCTATCTGTTTCAGGATATCCTCCATCTCTCGAAGAAGTTTTTCGCGTTGCGCATCAAGCTCCATGAGTTTTTCGTGATCGGTGGAATAGAGTTTCATGTCCTTTTCGATTCTGGTTAACGTCAATTCTTTCTCAAGATACATCTCTTCAAGAGCGTTTATCCGTTCTTTTATAGATTTCAACCGGTTTTTCATTTTCTTTCTCCGATGATAATCAACCAGGTCTTCACGTTTTTCAGTTTCGGCAGTTTCAAATGTTTCCGCATTTTCAGAAAAAAGTTTGAGATAATCATCCACACCATCGATCTCCATCACCGAAGCGTTGTGTACTACGAAGAATCTATCGCAGACAGCTTCGACGAGACTCCTGTCATGAGATATCATCAACACCGTACCTTTAAATTCCTTCAGAATCTCTTCGAGAACCTGTACAGATTCAAGATCCATATGGTTAGTCGGTTCATCGAGTAAAAGGACATTGGGATTTTCGAGGATCGCGAGAGCCAGTGCCAGACGTGTTTTCTCTCCACCACTAAGTTCTTCAGGGGTCTTTTCAACATCGCCGGCACTGAATCCAAATCGCCCAAGATACGCTCTTACCTTCCAATCCGGCCATTCGGGCACCCTTGGCCAGAACTGTTCCAGGATTGTGAGATCTTTTGAAAGCGTTTCCAGCATCTGGTCCACCAGAGCGTACTTCACCTTTCTGCCCCATTCCACCTTGCCAGAAAAAAGCAGTTGTCCAGTCAGCGCTTTTAAAAGAGTGGTCTTGCCCGCGCCGTTTTTCCCGAGAATAGCTACTTTCTGTTCCCTGTTGATTTCAAAGGTAACACCTTCAAGCACCTTTTTCTCATCGAATTCGACATACAGGTTTTCAACCACAAGAACCCTGTAATCGACTCTATCTGGTATTGGCAATGACATAGGAGCAACACGTTCATTTTGCGGAATGGTTATCTGTGAAAGCTCTTCCTCAAGGCGGGCAATCATTTTCTCCCTGCTTCTTGCCTGCTTTAAAAAGTTTTCTCGATTCCAGCGCTTGTACATCTCAACAACGTGTTTCTGTCTTTCAATTTCCTTTATTAAATTCTCCATCCTTCTTGTGTTCGATTTCACCAGCAACTCTCTTTTCCTCAGATAATCATCGAATCCCCCTCTAAAAGTCCAAACTTTTCCTGCGTTGATTTCCCAGAAGGTATTGCATAATGATCGAAGGAAATATCTGTCATGGCTCACCACTATGAAGGAAGTATAGGTTTTTGTCAGACGTTCCATCAGCCAGTCAATATTCGGAATGTCCAGATAATTGGTTGGTTCATCGAGCAAAAGCAGATCGAAGTCCTTAGAAAGCAGCTTTGCGAGTCCAAGCTTGGAGCTTTCCCCGCCACTGAGCGTGGAGACAGGACGCTCCCAGTCTTCTTCAGAAAACCCCACACCCTTTAAAAGTGAGCGGGCGATCCTGTCGGCTTCGATTCCTTCGAGGTCTCTTCTCACTGCTTCCCAGAGGGATATCTCCAGCCTCTCAGGTATCTGTTCGTGAAAACCGATTTTTACATTTCTGGCCCGTTCTACAATACCTTCAGTAGGCTTGAGATCTCCACTTATCAATTTGAGTAAAGTCGTTTTCCCCGCTCCGTTTCTGCCGAGTAAACCTATTCTGTCACCAGGGTTTACAACCCCGGAGAAACCTCTAAAAAGAGTCTTACCATACCACTCAAAACCCACTTCCACGAGTTTTACGAGCACAGAGTCAACCTCCAAAACTAACCCTTTCTTTTAATCTCGGCGATTTCGATAGAGTAATTCAAAAGATCGATCACCAGTAATCGATTGACGAGATTTCCGGGCATGTCGCACAGATACTTTACCGCTTCAAGCGTCTGAAGACTCGCTACCACCGCAACAGCGGGAGGCAGCACTAGTATCTTGCGCTCTGGATCCTTGAATCCTGGTATGATCTCCTTCAAGCGAGGTGTAACACCTGGAACAATGGTGGTTATCTGTCCAGTGTAAGCCTCCACCGCTCCGTGCACAACCGGAAGCCCCTTCTTCCAGGTGATCTCATCCAGAAGGTATCTGGTGGCAAAATTATCAAGGCAGGAGACCACCAGATCAACGTCTGGAAAATCAAAAGAATCATCCAGAGAAATCTCCAGAGCTTCCAGTTCTGTCCACGGACATTCTTTTTCCAGTTTCTCCTTCGCTACTTCCACTTTCGCGCGTCCAAGATCGTCTGGTGTGTAAAGAATCTGTCTGTGGAGATCTGGAAGATCTACTTTGCCTCTATCTATCAGCAGAAGCTTGCCCACACCTGAACGTGCGAGATAAATGGAAACAGGACTGCCAAGCCCCCCGGCCCCAACAACCGCAACGCGTGCATTTCTCAATCTCTTCTGACAATCAGAAGAAATAAGTGGTACCTGTCTCTCCCAAACCTTTTCTAACTCTAAAGGTCGCAACAAAGCACTATACCTCCCAGCTTTCTATTTCCTTGAGAAGCGTTTCAATGATCTTTTCCCGTGGAATCTGTGAGATCACACGTCCTTTCTTCATCAAGACCGCGCCAGTTTTAGTTCCCGCGATTCCGATATCGGCGTCAGCACCCTCACCTATTCCGTTGACTACACACCCCATCACCGCTATCTTTACAGGCTTTTCGGTGGTGTCGAGAACACTGGCGATCTCTTCAGCGATCTTAACGACGTCTATCTCCGCACGCGCGCATGTCGGACACGCCACAAGATCAGGAACGTTTCTCAGGTTTAAACTCCCAAGCAACCATTTTGCGACACGCACTTCCTCCAGCGGCTCGCTGGAAAGTGATACACGGATGGTTTCACCTATTCCTTCCAATAACAGAGCCCCAATTGCTACGGAGGACTTTATTATTGCCTGTACACCATATCCTGCCTCGGTCAGACCGATGTGTAGAGGATAATCCACCCTCTCGCGAACGTATCTATTCGCTCTCACGGTCTCTATTACGTCAGAAGATTTCACAGAAACCACTATGTCTTCAAATCCAAAACTTTCGAGACGACTCACATGTTCGAGAGCACTTTCAGCAAGCGCCATGTATCTTTCAGGATAACGACCTACAAACTCCTTATTGAGCGATCCGCTGTTGGCGCCCACGCGTATAGCAATTCCTCTATCCTTCGCGGCAAATACCACTTCCTCCAGCGCTCTTTCTGGAAAGTTGCCGGGATTTATTCTCAGTTTGTCCGCTCCTGCTTTTATCGCTTGAATAGCCACTTTGGGATCGTAATGGACGTCCGCCACTATGGGTACGGAGACCTTTTCTTTTATGTACTTGATCGCTCTGGCTGCATCTACGTCATACGCGGCAACTCGAACTATCTCACAACCAGCGGCAACGAGTTCTCTGATCTGAGAAACCGTGGCTTCCACATCTTTCGTGTCCGTATTCGTCATCGATTGGATGTATATTCTGCCATCTCCAAGGGTGAGCTCCCCTACCCTTACCCTCTTAATGGGTTTTCTCATCTCAGCAACCCCTTGACTATGAGTTCCGTGGCTTCATCTTCGCTCAAACCCTTGGCCATAAGCGTTTGCAATTGTTTGGTGTTCACCCGGCCTATGGATGCTTCGTGGGTGAGTTCGCACGTATCGTATTGCACTCTAAGAACTGGAACGGTCCCAACCTGAACCCTGTCACCTTTTACAACTTCTGTACACTCCACGTGTCCACGAACATGTGGCGCATTCCCATAAGCCTCATTGATCACGTTAGCGTAACTGTTATCAGTTGCGAATATAGACGTCTTCAAAATGCCCGACGCACCTGGTGCGTTGAGAAAAAGCTTTTCTCTAACTTCAACACGATCATCGGCACGCTCGTAAATCTTCGTTTCCAGATGCGCAACGGAATCCTCACCGTCGTTGTTGCTTTCCATCTCAACCTCCAGTTTTCCCACTCTTGTAGTGGTAAGGTAGAACCTGTTCTCGAAATGCGCCTGAGTATCCAGCTTGACTGAATACGTTGCTTTAACATTCGTTCCTCCGCTCTCGCTGTGGAAGTGATGATCTTCGTAGAAAACCCTTGCCCCTTTTCCCAGACGGGAAACGGCTTTCATGAAGTGAAGGAAATCATAGGCAAAAGGAAATGAGCAGTGTGAAAGAAAGTTAACCACCGCTCCGGCTCCCACATCGATTTCGAAGACGATTCTCTGTTCTCCTTCTTTCTCAAGCGCACCGACACAAAGATGCACCGGATAAAGTATCTTTGCGCCTTCAGCAACCTTCAGATTTATAAGAACGGCATCCCCTTCTACTGAACTTTCCATCGCCATCCCTCTAACGTTGTTGAGACCGAGAACCTTGTTGCCACTTATAATTACCGAAGCAACGTCACCTCTAAGAAGATTTTCAGCTTTACCTCCTGCCTTTTCATAGATATCAACGATGCGCTGGAACTCTTTGCTGTAGTCAGGCGTAATTTTCATCCCATCCGCGCCTCCTCGGGTTTGTTCACATGGTCACACCAGTCGCACAGGTTTTTGTAATACTCACATACCTCCTTAGGCTCACCTTCTTTTACAACCATACCAGCGCACACGAGAAAAGCCTTATCCGTTAGAAGAGCCACCTCTTCTCTGTGGGTGATGACGATGACGCCCGAGCCATCGGACTTCAATCTCTGAAGGATGTTTTTTATCATATCCATAGACATAAGGTCAATGCCGGAATCAGGTTCATCGAGAATCGCGAATTTGGGTTTCAGAAGGATTACCGAAGCAAGCTCGATTCTTTTGCGTTCTCCGCCACTCAGGGATTCGTCTATCTCTCTCTCCAGATAAGATGCGTTCAAACCGACGAGTTTGAGAGTGGCCTCGAGCAGCTTGGGTTCGATCTTCAACCTTCTGCCCAGTGTTAGGTATTCTATGACTTTCAAGCCTTGAAATCTGGCAGGTTCTTGCCAAAGAAGAGTGAGCCCTCTTCTCGCCCTTTCGTCCACTGGCAACGACGTTATATCCTCACCATCCAGGATTATCTTCCCCTCGTGATCTCTGTAACCTTCGAGACCCATAATAACGTTCGCTATCGTTGTCTTGCCCACACCGTTGTTGCCGAGTATCGCGTGGCTTCGACCTCTTTCAAAACGCAGGGTCACGTTGTTAATGATCAGAGTGCCGTTCCTCTTCAGGGAAATAGAATCAAGCACGAGCGCCACTGTTAGTCTCCTCCTTCAAGGATTAAACCTCGCTGAGTTGGATCGATAAGATACTTTAGAAATTCTGAACGTTCATCGAGGATAATGTAGTCACCCTGCAACGCCTTTCCGTAGGCTTGAAGTGATCTCCAGAAACTGAAGAATTCCGGATCCTGGGAATAAGCATTCGCGTATATCTCGTAAGCCGTAGCCTCTCCCTCACCTTTCAGCTCCTCTGCCTTCTTTTGAGCCTCGGCACGGATGATTCTCACCTGTCTGTCAGCGTCCGAGGTAATCTTCTCAGCTTCACGGGATCCCTCGGCCCTTATCGCAGCGGCGCGCTGGTATCTTTCCGATTTCATCCGGTTAAAAACTGCGTTCAATGTCTCTTCAGGCAGGTCCGTCCTCTTTACGCGAACAGTCAAAATCTCCACTCCAAAATCCTGTAGGTCTCGTCTGGAACGGTTCGTAACCTCCTGAAGAAAGGCCTCCCGCTTTTCAGAAACCACCTCATCAAAAGCGTGCTTCGCGAACACATCTCTGACATGCGAATAGACAACATCGTCTATACGCGTTTTAGCGACGGCAAGGTTTTTCAGCGATTCTATGAACACCTTGGGGTCACTTATTCGCCATATGGCGAAGGTGTCGACCACCACGTTCTTCTTATCGGCGGTGTAGATTACATCTGGCTTTACATCGTACATCAAGAAGCGCTTCTCCAGCTTCGTGACCTTGTCGATGAAAGGCGCTTTCACATAAAGGCCCGCTTCTGTGACTACCTGCTTTATCTCTCCAAACCTCAATACCACCGCTTGCTTTGTCTCGTCAACTATGAAAAACATTGAGGGAAGGATGACAAGCACGAGAACCGCGAGAACAATGATTATTCCAGCTATTTTTACCATCATTCTCCACCACCTCCTACAAGACGCTCAAGGTCGGTGAGATTCAGGATATTCAGCTGTCCCTCGCTCAACAGAAGTACGTTTTTCTGAGCCCCGAGAAGCTCCTCAACTGCTTCAAGATAAAGCCTCTGTCTCGTGACTTCAGGGGCCTTTTTGTACTTTTCATAGACTTTAAGAAACCTCGCGGTTTCACCCTGAGCTTGAAGTATTTGCTCCTGTTTGTATGCCTCCGCTTCGTTAAGTATCTTCTGTGCCTCTCCTTCAGCCTTTGGTATAACATCGTTAGCGTATTTCATGGCTTCGTTTATCAGTTTTTCTTTGTCCTGCTGGGCTTTTATAACATCGTAGAAAGCATCAGCGACTTGCTCGGGCGGTGACACATCCTGAAGGTAAACACCCTGAATGGAGATACCCGCGTCGAGTTCATCGAGCAGCTCCTGTATTTTTTGCGCCGCTTCGTTTGCGATCACATCTCTTTCTTTTGTCAACACCTCATCTATAGTCTTTCCCGCCACCTTTTCGCGTATAACAGATTCAGTGAAGACCTTAACAAGAGTGTAATCATCGAGGACCCTAAAGGCGAACTTCGCAGGATCCTTGACCCTGTATCTCACAACAGCCTCGACGTTGATCACGTTTCCGTCACCCGTTAGCATGAGTGATTCCTCTTCAACTTCACGAAAGGTAAGAGGTGTGGTTGAAACAGTTCGAAAACCTATCTCTATCTTTCTCAACGTTAAGACATCCGTTCTGGTAACAGTTTCAAAAGGATATGGTAGATGGTAGTGTATGCCTGGACCTGTCATTCTCACATATTTTCCAAACCGTTTTACAAGTCCTACCTCAGAAGGCTCCACCTGGTATATCCCACTTATGAAATACCCTGCAATGGAAACGGCTATGGCTACAAAAACAATGGTTTTGATCAATTTACTTCTTTCCACGTCTCTTTCCTCCCTTCTTTTCCGGCTCTTCGGAAAGCTTTCGTGCTCTCTTCAGAGCCTTGTGACCTCCTCCCACTCCTAAAGGGGTG
>DPRG01000037.1:0-8876 GCA_003538775.1 Thermotogae bacterium | reverse complement strand
TTTCCCGGCGGGAGATCGTAAACGAGATCGTTAACACTGCCTTTGCTGAATCCACCTCTCTTCAGTTCTTTTCCGGCTTTCTTACCGAGTACGATTTCAACAGCTTCGTCCACAGTATCGACGGTCCATATGTGGAATTTGCCCTCTTTGACCGCTTCCAATACCTCGTCCTTCAAGGTGAGATGGTCAACGTTTTGCGAAGGGATGATCACACCCTGGGTGCCTGTCAAACCTCTTTTGGAACAGAGTTTGAAAAACCCCTCAACTTTTTGCGGCACGCCCCCAACGGGCTGGACTTCGCCATGCTGATTTATGGATCCGGTGATCGCCACATCCTGCCTCGCGGGCAATTCAGATATCGCGGAGATAAGCGCGATAGTTTCCGCAAGGGAAGCGCTGTCTCCTTCTACAACGGAATAGACCTGCTCGAAACTCAGGGTTGCGGTGAGGGAAACGGGTTCCCACCGGCCATATTTCCAGTTAAGATACGCTTCGAGTGTCATAACAGCCTTACTGTGAATCTTTCCGCTCAAGTCCGCTTCTCTCTGGATATCGATCACGCCCGGCTTTCCAAGAAAGGTTTTGGCCGTAATCCGAACAGGTGTACCGAACGAATGATCGGGAAGCTCAAGCACGGTAAGACCGTTCACCTGCCCCACACGTTCACCCTCGGTTTCTACCATCAATTCGCCTCTGATCAGGGCTTCTTCGAGCTTCTCCTCGTAAAGGTTTACCCTTCTTTCCGCCTTTTTTATGGCCTCTGACACATGTTCCGCCTTTACCGTATGTTCGCCACTCAAGCTCGCAACCTGAGAAGCTTCAACCAGCAATCTTCTGACCACACCAAAGCGGGTACTTAACTTTCTTCGATCACCCGAAAGGCGAACGCTGTATTTCAACACCTCTTCAATAGCCGTCGTGTCAAAGGGAAGCAGTTTTTCTTCCTTCACTATTGTGGAAAGAACGTTCACAAACTCCTTCACATTTGCGTCGTTGAGATCCATGGTCCAGTCGAAGGGCACTTTAACACCAAAAAGCTTTCTGAACTCTTCGTCATGCAGATACATCAAATCGTAGACCCATTCGGGACCGATGAGTATGACCTTTACAGACAAAGGAATGGGCTCGGGTCTCAGGGTATGCAAATTGCTTATTCCAAGGGCAACCTCCAGGTTTTCTATTCTCGCCTGCTGGGATACAAGGACACGCTTGAGTCCTTCCCATGCGTAGGGTTGTTTCAGCAGCTCCACAGCGTCTATTATCAGGAAACCTCCATTCGCCCTGTGTATGGCACCAGGCCTGATCATAGTGAAGTCTGTGTGAAGAATCCCCTGACGCGCGTAGTATTCTATCTTTCCAAGCAGGTTGGAATAGGTGGGATGGAACTCTTCAACCACGGGAGCACCCAAAAGCCCGGAGTTGTCCACAAGCAAGTTGACCCCATAACGCTGTTTGAAGTATTCTATTATTCCCATCTCTTCTGAACGGAGTTGATCCAGATTATCCAGCATATCGTTTTTCACGGCATTGAGAAAGTCGAGAATCTCCGAGTTCTTTGAGTACTTCTTTTCGAGCTCGGCGAAGATGCTTCCCACCGCAAACATGGCGACATATCGGTCAAGGTCACGCAGTCTCTTTTTGAATTCCCTGTCGATAAAACGAGATTTCGTTAGCGCACCATCCAGAAGTATTTTCAGTTTCGTGCTGTTTTCCTCGATCTGTTTTTTGATTTCCTCTGGTAAATGCTCTATCGCTTCGGGAGGTATGGGTTTCCCTTCTATTACCGGAAGACTCACGATGCCGGCCTGCGTCACCTGCACATCAAAACCAAGAGCCTTTGCCTTCTCTCTTAGATCCTCCCACAGCTGCTTTTTCTCTTTGAAGTACTCCTCTTCGAGCTGTGAACGGCGTTTCGAATACTCCTCACTATCGAAGGTTCTGCGAATAGCCTCAGCGGCTTCACTAACCAGATTGCTCATGTCAAGCTTTAAACTCCTTCCCTGACCTGGAAGAAGTTCCATAAAATTCGGATGCAGATGATCCTCAAAGTTGTTAACATATACCAGATCATGTGGAACCGGCATCTTTTCAGCAAAGGTCTTAACAACGCTTCTTACAAAGGTGCGCCTTCCAGTACCGGCAGGTCCGGAGACGTAGACATGATAGCCTGGAGATGAAACCTGAAGAGCCATGCGAAGTGCTTCATCAGCCCTTGCCTGCCCGACAAATCCACACTCTCCACAGATATCGTCAGTGGTCTCGAATCCTTCGAGATCAAACTTTATCTCAAGTTCGTCAAAACCGAGTTTTCTCACTCTTTTCCCTCCCTGTATCTCGCGACTTAAAAATGAGAAAAAACTCTTCCTTTCTATCGTAACACGTAGAGATGAAAAGACTTAAAAATGATGAGAATAAAGAAAAAGAAGAAGGGAGAGTTTTTGGGAAAGCAGAAGATTTAATTGAAATTATTACCACCACCCGAAAAGATCATCAGGTGCCGACTATTTTCTCCCTATCCTTTACTTTCAAAATGGCCTCGTTCAACTTCTTAACTCTTACCACGAATGCTTCCAGACGGTTCTCGATCACCGGAGTGAAAGGATTACCATCTGTTTCTATATAGACCACAGGAAGAACACCTGCATGGTCATCCAGACCAGAAGATGCGAGAATCTCCCTCGAGGATTCCTCAAGAGCCCTCTGGGTTATCGCCTCGGCAATGCGTGTAGGCATGCATCCAAAAGGACCTATCGCCACTATGCCGTGATAGTCGCGAAGGATATGATGAAGTATCGTTCCTATGGTTATTATTGCTTCCCCCGTAAGACGTGGACTCAAATAAGGTTCTGCAGCTTTGATGACTTCTTCCATATCCACGAAAATAGGCCGGTAGAAGCCTGTGCGTTCGAATATCTTTTTGACTTTCACTTCCACACGTTTTTTGACCAGAACCTCCAGTAATTTCTTGAATCTCTCCATCGACCCATCTTTCGGAGAAGTAAATCTCTTTAAGTAGAGATAGTCGGTGTAATAGATCCACTCGTGAACAGGAGAAATGTGCGTGACAATATCATGTTCGGCGAAATACTCTTCAAGGCGCTTTCTGGAAAACTCATCGCGTCTCACATAAATCTCGCCTGTGAGGAGAACCTTTGGAACCGCGTTGAAGTCCAGTCTTCGTTCCAATGTGGAAAGAAGCGAAGCCACCTTTTCCAGGCGATGATAAACCTGTTTGGTGGAATCGTTTCTCAGGGAATCAAGAATTATGGCTTCCGCACGTTTGATAAGCGACTCGGCCTTTTTTCGATCGGAAGCGAGCACTCTGATCGTGTTTGCGACATCCGAAAAGACATCACTCACAACGATCGCGAGCCATAATCTCAACTTCTGTGAAGCGTTCAGACCACCATAGGCGTTTTCTGAATTCAAACTGAGCGTTACAACATCGTCGATCCTGTTGTTCTTCAACCACAGGTTTATGTACACGTTGTACTGACCAAACCTGCAGGGACCGCTGGTCTGAGGCATGAAGTAGACCGTCAGCTCTTCATCCCTATAACCCTGCAGATATCTGATCAAACTTCCAAGTGTGAGCTGTAACGGCAGACACTCTTTGGAAAGGGAATTTCCCCTGCCCAATCTGAATTCCTCGTGATCGGGAGGCGGGCAAACATGAGTTCTGACACCAAAACGTTCGAAAGCCGCAGCAAGGGCCTGGGCACCGAACTCTCCCATGGTTGGAAAAACGAGTTTAACCCTTGGATCGTTTAAAGGAACAAGTTCGCCGGTTCTGGTTTCTATCAGAACGCGGCCATTTTC
Organism: Thermotogae bacterium; assembly: GCA_003538775.1. Taxonomy (GTDB): domain Bacteria; phylum Thermotogota; class Thermotogae; order UBA12178; family UBA12178; genus UBA12178. The sequence goes on along the minus strand of DPRG01000037.1, from coordinate 5,057 downwards.
AATCCTGGCACGTGGACGTTTGATCTCTTCTGAAGGTACTTTTCCACTACCTAAAGTTAGATAGCTTTTCACCACATCGATAAAAGCCTCAACACGGGTTTCGATGCCCGCGTCTGCCGTGTGGCTGTCGAGTTCAAGAACGAGTGAAGGTTTGTCCTTCATTATGTCACGAAAGTATGAGATGATGAACGAATCAGGACCACAGCTGAAATTCGTTATATAAACAGGGAAGAGCCTTTCGTGTGAAGCAACGAACCGTGCCGCCTTGATGATCATCTCTCCCCATGCCCAGTACATGTTTGGATAGCCTTCTTCACCTTCAAAAGGAAGGGTATCAAAGGTGATTATTGGTATTCCACGCGAAGCGAACTTCTTGGGAATACCCATGTTGGCATCTGAGGAAAAAGCGTTGTAAGCTCGTCCAAACAAAACCACTCCAAAAGGTGCCGTTTCCAGCCTTTTTTGGAAATCGTTCCATAGATTCTTTATCTTTAATCTCGAATCGTTGTATACCCTCAAAGCAGATTCATAAGCCTTCCTACCTTCCGCTTTCGTACGGCCGAGTTTAAAGGCTATCTCTTCAAAAACATCTGTCTGGGAGTCGAATCCATTTGAAAAGTCGAGGTTGACGGTGAGAAACCTGTCGCTCGCCTCTGGAAAGGCAGCCTTAAGCCAGTCCGGCTCACTCTGAACAAACGGACAGAAAACGTTGTAATTATCCGAGTTATCCACTTTCATACCTCTGATTCTTGGTATAAACACTATATCTGGGGCTTTTTTCAGCAGATCATAGAGGTATCCATGAGAAAGCTCAGCTGGAAAACAAAACTCCGCGTTTTTTCTTTCCCAGCCTTCGGGATCCGATCTATCTGGTAAAACCACATCGTAACCAAGCTCCTTAAAAAACGCTGTGAACAACGGCATCAAAACGTTCATCGAAAACGAACGGGTCAAACCGATCCTTGCGCTCCTTCCAGAGCTTTGTTTCTGTTCAGCGGTATGTAATACCAGTGTTTCCCTTTTTGCGACATAATCGTTGGCCACGGTATCGTGTCGTTCATGTCGCACGATGTTTTCATACTTATTGCACGCCCCTCCAAAAGGATAGCGTTTACCGTCGATTTCGATGATGCTTATCGGACATTTTCTGTCGCATTTTTCAGGGCCGCCTTTACAGATGAAACTCCCTTTGTAGATAACGTCTCTCTCTATGAGCACTTCAAGCTCAAAACGCGCAGGATCGAGTAAGCCTCTTTCGATGTTTTCTATCGTCATCAAGGCTACGCCATATGCACCCATGAGACCTGGATGTGGAGGAACGACAACTTTTTTCCCGGTCAAAGCAGCCATTGCGACTGGTACAGCCCTGTTGTAGCAGACGCCGCCCTGAAGGAAAAGCTTTCTTCCAACCGGCCTGTTCCCCTTAACCCTGTTCAGATAGTTCATACAGACTGAATATACCAGCCCAGCGCAGATATCATCTTTGCTTATCCCTTCATGAATAGCCGTCTTTATATCACTGTTTATAAAGGCAGCACACTGATCACTAAAATTGGGAGGATTCTTCGCCTTAAGCGCCCTCTCGCCTATTTCAGTGTAGTCAATATCCAGAGATTCCTTGGCGGCTTCTTCCAGAAACGAGCCAGTTCCAGCTGAACAGGCTTCGTTCATAGCGTAATCCACCGCAACACCGTTAACGAGGTAGGTGTATTTGGCATCCTGCCCACCTATTTCAAAGATGGTGTCCACTTCGGAATCGAAGTAAGCCGCGGCTCTGGCGTGAGCCATGATCTCGTTGTAAACGGCTTCCGTCGATGCGTGAAGACCTACGATTTTTCTGCCTGAACCGGTAACACCAAGACCCACTATTTCAACCTGGATTCCCTGGAGCTTTTTAAGGATCTCTCTGTAACACTTCTTTGCAGCACCAACTGGATCGCCGAGCGTTCTCAAATAAGCTCCTGCCAGCATCGAACGATCCTTGATTCTCACCAGCACCGCTTTGGTTGTGGTGGAACCCACATCCACACCGAGTACGCAAACATCACCTTCTTTCGGGGTTTGAAATTCCAGACTTTTGAACTCAACTCGGTCCATATATTTTGAAAGTGGCGGATGTGCCGGAAAACTCGACTGGGATTCTTTGAACAAGGAATCGAAATCATCTACAAACGGAAGAGAGTCGTAACGATCACGTCCCCATAACCATGCGCCGAATGCTTCAAAGTAAAGCGCTTCTTCAGGTATAACAACGTCAAGTACCTGTCTCAGGTACTTCAACATAAGCACGTTACGCGTTACGCCACCGACAAGCATCACCTTTTTCACGTCCGCCCTGTGAGCCAGCTGGACCACTCTATCACTCATTATCTTTCCAAGACCGTTGAGCACGTGAGGTTTTGGTATACCTTTATTCAAAGCGTGTGTACAGTCACTCTTGCAGAAAACAGTGCATCTCGAAGAAAGATGATAGATTTCATCTGTGGAGACGCTGGTCACGAATTCAAGGGGTATATCCATACGCCTGAGTTGCTGTAAGAAGAACTCACCGGTACCGGAGGCGCATTTGTTGCCCGTGTACACATCGGTTATACCGCCGCTTCTGTCCAATTTGTAAAGTACAAAATTCTCGCCGCCGACGCTAACAATCGCCTCCACCTCGCCATAGCGTTCTTTCAGCTTTGTGTAGGCGATCTCTGTCGCCTCAACCTCCGATATCTGAGGCAGCCTCAACAACCTGCGGAACTTTCTACCGGTTACGACGATTTTCGAATCCTTCGAAAGTTCTGGGATCAGTTCCTTCAATAAACCAACAGCATTTCCACTGTGTGGAAGGTTCTTGCCTTTGACACCATCGAAGTAGGAAACACTGGAAGAACCCACACACAGTCCTATGATGTTCACTCCACTATCACTCCTTTGAACTCACACAGAGATAAACCTCGAGTCGACTATCGAAGCATCCTGAATCTCCTCAGAAAAGCGTTTTTCAAAGGCGTTAACGTCAATTCCGCTAACCTTCACTATTACAGAATATTCATCCTCGTTTACCTCGTAAGAAGCCACGGAGATCACGTTACCACCTGTTTCGTATATAAGCATGGCTATCTTAGCAAGCAAACCGGGTACGTTTTTGAGTTTGAAGACATATCTGACTCCCGATTCTCTCGCTCCCAGCATGTTTACAAAGGTCTTGAAGATATCCGTCTCGGTAATAATACCAACGAGTTTCTCTCCTTTAACCACCGGGAGAGCTCCAATCTTTTTATCAGCCATAATAACAGCCGCTTCTTCAATTGGAGTATCGGGAGAAACCGTCACGACGTCTTTCGTCATGATCTCTTCAACCTTCAGTTTGTGAAGTAAAGACGTTATCTCCCAAACATCAAGAGATGTCGCCTTTGAAGGTGAAGCGGAAAGCAAATCTTTTTCGGCCACTATTCCTACCAGTTTTCCGCCCTTAACAACCGGTAACCTGCGAACTTTCTTTCTTCGGATAATATCCATCGCTTCAGCAAAAGAGGTTTCCGGAGCTACGGTTATCGGATTAGGAGTCATCACATCTTTCACAAACATCGATGTTCACCTCCGGTTTTAAACTTTCATACTGAGTTTAACATAGAATTTTGACACTGGATACCGCTTTTCTTTACTCTTCTCACGGCGATACATACCGAACCTGCATCTAACTCATGAAGAGAAAGAAAAGCAAGGCGCAACCTTAGTGCAGTATATGAAACGAATCTTCTTTTCATGCTTCGAGGAATCACGAACACTTTGTTCCTCAGCCATTTAAGATGGTAAAATTCTGGCACGCAGCTACCCACTCAAAGCGCCCGATAAAAAACCGGAGTTAATTCTGGAACTCCCGCTATTTCAGCTATATGAGGACATTTGGGAGTTAAAAGGAAGAAAACCTTCTCCGATACACCGTACAGTCCTTCAAGGTTGCCCTGTCCTTTTGAAATAACCACACTGGCTCTGTCGAACGCCTCCTGAAACTCTTCTGAGCTCTCATCGAGTATAACTCCGGGATAGACTGAGCCCGAATCTATTATCTTCGCGCATTCCTGAATGCCAGAGGCGACAGCGTCCTGATAGGTCACATCGTTTATGATAGGCACATGCCTGACCGCATATAGAATCTCATAGCCCTTATCCTTCAACAAACACATAAGAATGGTATCGATAACGCTCTCACCGGTGTTGTCTCCAATGAACAGCACTGTCTTCCCCTTTTCTAAATCTTTTCTGAATTCTTCATAAGCTGGCGCATGAAAGGTTTTCTCAAGCACACTAATCAGGCGCTCGCGAACCTTTTCAGGAGACGTATCCCGCTGACCAAAATCTATGGCATTCCCCGCGGCGCTAACATGCAGCGCTTCGAAAAGAGGATCTTCAGCATTTTTAACCCTGTTTTTCATTTCCGAAAGGAACTTTCGTGCAAGTTCTATGGAATAGGACTTGTGATCTCTAAAGGGATCTGTGTAGCCGAAGGATTCCAGCACGTCGTACATCACCCTTGTCATATGCAAAGGCGAAGTTTTATCCGGGACGTTTCCAAGAGCTATCATGCTGTTTTTGAGAAAGTTCCACGCCTTCTCTTCATCCATACTTAGAATTTCCGTTATCCTGTATGCCTGGTTAAAAACACAATCGAGACACCTTGGAACGGCTTTTATCAAAAGCTTGCACCTCCCAAGTCATCGTTTTGGCTTTGTTGACTTCATCAACATCCGAAAGATAGTCCAGGATGTCTTTTCTTCGGATTTTACTTTTCCCACAAGTATGCGTTCGCTGTTGTATATGCGAGTCGCAAGGATCATAAACACCAGGGAGAAGAAAATAGAGTGACCTCCTCCCACCCCTGAAGTGAGTGGGCTTCCCCTTTCACCGAGGAAAGCTTATGCGGATATAGGGGTTACTCCCCAGCACCCGCACAGCGGCTTCTCTCTCCAGGGGCTTGAGTTCGGATCGGTCCAGCCCTACGGCCTGATCAGGGCTCAGGCCAAGCCCTTTCCTCAAAATCACAAGTGCGGCGTTCACGTCCCTGTCGC
>DPRG01000045.1 GCA_003538775.1 Thermotogae bacterium | reverse complement strand
ATCTATATTCGAGGGGTCGTAGAGGTTTTCTACACCGAGGAGTCTTTCGAGTTTGTCCATTCCCTCTTCGGTCAAGGTGACCGTCCTGTGCTTTTCGTCGACGACGAAGTCCACGTCTTTTTTGAACCGCTTAGCATAGGCGTTGAACTGCCTGTAAAGGCCTGTTCCTCCCTTCGATGGCCCGGAGATTATCAGAGGGGTTCGGGCTTCGTCTATCAGAATACTATCCACTTCATCCACGATCGCGTAGTGGTGGCCTCTCTGAACTTTGTCTTTTATGTCATAGACGAGGTTATCCCGGAGGTAATCGAAGCCGAATTCGTTGTTTGTGCCGTAGGTAATATCACAGAGATAGGCCTCTCTTCGTGTGGTTTCGATCAACCTGACTTTAAAAGCTTCCAGCGCTTTCTGGTTCAGGGATTCTTCGGGTGGGACGTCGCCATCGAATCCTTCAGGCCATACCTGGAGGTTTTCCTGTATGGCTTTCTCGACCTTTTCCGGATCCTCCCAGACCACTTCGTAGGACCTGTTCAGAGGATTTATAACCCCCACTCTAAGACCAAGAAAGAGGTATACCGGCCCCATCCAGAGAGCGTCTCTCCGAGCGAGGTAATCGTTTACCGTTACCAGATGCGCTCCTTTCCCCTCAAGAGCGTTCAACACAAGAGGAAGTGTTGCTACGAGAGTTTTACCCTCTCCCGTTTTCATCTCCGCTACTTTGCCTTCATGCAAAGCGATACCACCCATCAGCTGAACGTCGAAGTGCTTCATTCCCAGCGTTCGCTTTGCCACCTCACGCACTATGGCGAAGATTTCGATCAACGAGTCGTCGATATTTTCCATGTTTTCTTTCAATTCGCGGAACTTTTCATGCAACTGAAGGTTGTTCAGGTGAGCAATCTCGGAGCGGTGGTATCGATTGATTTCCTCCACTATCTTTGAATACTTTTTTATCATTCTTTCGTTTTTGTCGAAAAGTTTCTTAAACATCTCTCTCCTCACCTGAAGACGAGGCGATATCGGATCGTCTCGTCGGATTCTATACGTTGCTGCGCTATAAGGGCGCTGACCGGGAGCTTACCGAAAATACCGGACAATATTGATGAAACATCCATGAACGTTAGGAACACGCAGTCCGGCAAAAGATTTTCTCGTAGTATTGAGTATCCGGGTGCGACCCCGAGTGTGGGAAAGGAAGGGAACAGGTTTATGAAGTTCTGTGGTTCCATGGATGTGAGAGCTAAAAAGTTTCCGGGTGATTCAAGAAAATAAAGTGTTGCTCCATCGCTTTCGAGCCTACCAATTTTCCAGCCACCTTTCAATTCGGCTTCAACACCCCACGTTTCCAGCTGATTCCAGGCCTCGTCAAAGCCGTCCTTCGCTTTCAGTATCAAGGAAAACGTGGGAGTGGGAACAGCTACGGTACCGGATAAGGAAATCGCCTGGGCGCTGCGCAAGAGATCCTCGACAAGGGGATATAAAGAAGAATCCGTGGCTTCGCCACGGGCGACCACCCATTTTTTGAATTCATTCATTGCAAAGGTGCCGACTTCCGGGGAAAGGGTTACCAGATAGTCTCCCATTACCTTCTGGGGTTCCAGTTCTTCCAGATTCGTGTTCGCTTTGATTAAATCCTGGGCGACATCAGTTGCGAGAAAAGCCACATTCTGGACCACGTCTGCCACCAGACCGCTTTCTGTGACCGTTGCCGATAGAGTGACGTATTTTGTTTCCACAGAAAGCTGTACCCCGAGATCGAGTGTGAGAGACTCTTTGGAAAAGTACCCGGAGATCCATGTGCTTGAAGCTTCCCGGTAAGTCTCAGACGCGCTGCTGGAAACGTTGATAAGGCGATGTGAAGGATCGTTTTTCGCCTCGATCGCATCGAAAATAGCGGGCTCACTCCCCGCGAGTATGAGAACATCTTCGTCCATCCAGGAATACAGGAGCGACTCTTCGGTCACAAGCTGATAGGAGGTGGGAAAGCTCTTCAATCGAGCCTTTAGGAGTCTGGCGAAGTTCTGCAGCAAGGTGCTCGCTTCTTCCGTGGTATCCACTTCGAAAATGACGGCGAATCCCTCTCCCAGATGCTTGAGAAGTTCAACAAAGTAGTTCGGGTCGACTGATATTATGGTGTTTATGCTCAAAGAAGCTCCTTTGCCCGTCAATACAAAAGGTTTCTTTAAAGCCTTCTCTATCACCGAAACGTCGACACCCTGTTCGTAGGAGATCGTTTCGGCGAAATTCTGAATGACACGGCCAATTGCCAGTCCAGAGTCAGATATCACATATGAATAGAGCTCGCTCGCTCTGGCAAGGTTGTTCAGGCCTCCCTCGAGATTGTTGACCAGTACGTAAAAATCCTGATCCGCGTGAACGTAGTCTATGGCACCGGCCATTGTAATAATCGGGATAATGGAAAGAAAAAACAACCAGAATGCCCCTTTCAATCATGTTCACCCCCGGAGGTTTTTAAAAGCTGCTTCGACAATCGATTCAACGTTTAAATCCATAAAAGAACTTTCTCTCTTATCGTTTGAGAGAAGCAGGAAATATTCAATGTTTCCCTTCGTTCCGGGCAAAGGCGAGTAAGTAATGCCTTCGCAAACCAGTTCAAGGTTCAGTGCATATTCTATCATTGATTTGAGCACACTGGCATGAACATTCGGCTTCAAAACGATTCCTTTTCTGACATCTCGCCTTCCCGCTTCAAACTGGGGTTTTACAAGCGCGATCACCTTCCCCCCGGGTTTCAGTACATTTTTGATAGCGGGAAGAACGAGCCTCAAAGAGATGAAGGATACGTCCACTGTGCAGAGATCTACGGGTTCACCTATCGCTTCCAGTGTGAGATACCTTGCGTTCACACCTTCTAACACTTTCACTCGCGGATCGTTTCGGAGCTTCCAGTGAAGCTGGCCCTTGCCCACGTCCACGCAGTAAACCCTCTTAGCCCCGCGTTCCAGAAGCACCTGCGTGAATCCCCCTGTACTTGAACCCACGTCGCATGCGACAAGTCCTTCTACTTCTATCTTGAAGTGATCAAGCGCGCCGATGAGTTTGTAAGCGCCTCTGCTGACGTATGGATCTGGACGGATGATCTTTATCTCAGAAGATGTCGAAACCCTGGATGCCGGTTTATCGATTCTCTGACCGTCGACTTCCACCTGTCCCGCCATAATGAGCCGACGGGCCTTCTCTCTGGATTCCACCATTCTCCTTTCTACAAGAAGCTGATCGAGTCTTACTTTTTTCTCATTTGAAGACATGGAGCTTGCCTCCACTGATTATCTGAAATGTGTCGCTGACAACGCCCGAGAATGTTATCTGTCCGCACAGACGGATGTATTCTTCTTCGAGGTTTTCGTTGATTATCATCAAGAAATCGTGAGCTCTGGAAACAAAGTAAACCCTCCCATCCACCTGGAAAAGATTCCCATCTCCCACGAACCATCTTTTTCCGTCCGGGAAAACTTCGAGGATTCCAACAGATAAAAGGAGGAATATTCGTGAGCCCGTAGATACGGCTGATTTCACAGGGAATTCGGTCTTTTTGAGGAGCGATCCTTCTACGGTTTTAACGCCTTCGTGATCTATCACCACAAGTCGATCGTTGAATACACCAGTCCAGTATGCTTGGGTCTGCTTGACAAAAGAAAGCGTTCCTCTATGAGGATTCAAGCGGTAAATACCACCGGAGGTTGTCAGCATATAGACTTCGCCATTGTTCGTTTCGGCGCATGCGAGCACGGGATTAGGGAGCGTTTTTTTCCAGTCACGTTCGTAATTCCAGACCGTGCCATCGCTCAGAAAAACCAGGTTGGCTTCAGGAAAAACAAGTGTTAATGGGACGTTGAAGATCTCCTGACCGTCTTCGTCAACGATCGAAGAACCCAGCACAAAAAAGAGCTTGTTGCCGCTTTCTATCACCGCTTTTGTATTCTCCGGGATTCTAAGGAGATCGCTTCCAACGAATAGTTTCGGTTCACTTCCAACATCGAAGATCATTCTTCCTTCTTTTTTTTGAAGTTCAAGAGTGCCGATAAGCTGTGAAAGGATCGTATTGCTGGAGATGTAAATATCACCTTCGAAGAGCAGCTCCGTCCCATCTTTAACCTCGAGCTTGTGGAATCCCCCAACGACTTCCAGCATTCCATTCACGGGAACGCCGTCCAGAAATGCTTCGACATCGTGTGTGTCGACTAAGAAGAAATAATACTCCGGGTGAACCTCCAGCACCTGCGTGGGAAGATTCAGAGGAATGTAAGTCTCTGTAGCAGCACTCTTATCGGTGATGATTCGATACAGTAGGGGTTCTCGCCTCTTCCAGGAAATGCTTGTGGTGGTGGAAATCATCGAATCACCCAGCTGGATCTGGCACTCCAGAGGTATAAGGGTTATTGTCAGTCCTTTCGGCTTTCTCTGAAAACGCTTTTCTATAGACGTTTCAAGGGTTTTCAAAGCCTCTTCAATGGGCAGCGGTACATACGCGCTGGCGATTAAATCATCATCGATTTCGAGCGAGAAGGCGAAGAGATCTTCTGTTTTTCTCACAGTGAGAGTCGCTGAGTTTGTTGCATCCTTTGATATTATGAAAAACTCATCGATCACGTCTTCAAAAAGCGATCGAACAGCTTCTGGGCCATCATATCTCAACGCCACGTAGGGTATCGCATCCCAGCTGTCCGCGAAATGCTGTGCGTATATCCCGGTAGTGATTATGATGAAGGCAACTGTCAGAATATGACGGAGTATAGTACCAGCCCGCATGCTGGAGCCGAGCCAGCATCGGACGCGGCCATTCGATCTCGTGATTCGAGTACCTCCTTTAAATCTTCGATGCTCCACTGCTTAAGTCCCACCTTGACGAGAGCGGCCACAAGATTTCTCACCATTCTCCGGAGGAAGGCTTTTCCTTCCACACGAATTAGGAGCACGTTGCCGTTTCTCAGTATGCGTATCCTGTATATCGTGCGAATGGTGTTTTTGTTGCCAGGCTGTTTTGCGAAGGATGAAAAGTCGTGTTCCCCCTCGAGCACACGAGTCGCTTCTCTCATAGCCGATAGATCGAGTTTGTACGGGAACCACCAGGTGTAGCGTCTGAAAAATAGGTTCGGTACCGTGGAGTTCCAGATGTAATAGTGGTAGATACGCTTAACGGCTCTGAAACGTGGGTTGAAGTCTCGGTCTACTTCAATAACCTTACGGACGTAGATATCTTCCGGAAGGTTGGCGTTCAGAGCGTTCTTCATGATCTCGGTGTCGAATCTTTCGTGAGGCGGTGTGAACGCAACGGCCTGACCCCACGCGTGGACTCCGGTGTCGGTCCTACCGGCGAACTGTGTTATGACCCTCTGACCAAATATCCTTTCGAGGGCTTTCTCAAATTCTCCCTGGACGGTTCTCACATCTGGCTGACCCTGAGAGCCGAAAAACTCTGTACCGTCATAGGCAACGATCGCAAGAAATCTCTTCACCGATACACCTCCGTTGAAAGGGCAGTGACTTTTCCCGGTAATTTTTAACTATATATCAGTCTAACACAATCGACCGCTTTGTGAGAATATCTAATTGAGTGTGTTCGAAAAAATCGTCGAAAAGAAAAAACATCACACATCTCGGTTTCTAAGTTGTACTCAGCATGAAAGAAAATGTTCCAGCATAGAGC
>DPRG01000138.1 GCA_003538775.1 Thermotogae bacterium | reverse complement strand
TTTTGACGATAATAAGATGGAAGAAAGGTAGTATTCGGGAGGAGATAACGATGCTCGATGGGAAGACCATTCTGGTAACAGGTGGCACGGGTACTTTTGGTAAGGCCTTTGTGCGTTACGCGTTCAGCAATTTCAACGTGAAAAAGCTGATAATCTTCAGCAGAGACGAATACAAACAATACGAAATGGCAAAGCATTATCCGCCAGATAAATATCCAATTCGTTACTTTTTGGGAGATGTGAGGGATTACCAGCGCCTTCTTCGAGCGTTTGAAGGTGTTGATTTTGTGATTCACGCTGCTGCGTTGAAGCAAGTTCCTGCAGCGGAGTACAACCCCTTCGAAGCTGTGAAAACGAACATAATAGGAGCCGAAAATGTTATAAACGCGGCGATTGAGAAAGGAGTGAAAAAGGTAATAGCAATATCCACAGACAAGGCAGTTAACCCCGCAAACCTTTACGGAGCGACGAAACTCGTCATGGAAAAGATCTTCGTTGCGGGCAATTCGTACGTTGGAGCAAAAGACACCGTTTTCGCCGTTGTCCGGTACGGAAACGTCGTAGGAAGCAGAGGGAGTGTTATTCCCTTCTTCATGGACCTACGCGATCGTGGCCAACATTTATATCCCGTAACCGATCCAAGAATGACGAGATTCTGGATAACGATAGAACAGGGAATCGAACTTGTTCTCTTTGCCTTGAAAGAAGCTGTGGGAGGAGAGATCTTCGTACCGAAGATACCGAGTATGAAGATCGTCGATCTCGTAAAAGCCATAGACCCTGCTGGGGAGATCAAAATCACAGGTATAAGGCCGGGGGAAAAGCTCCATGAGGTTTTGATCTCTGAGGACGAGGGTAGAAACGTGGTGAGACTGCGAAAAGCTGATAAGACAATTTACGTTGTCCTTCCACAGTTTCCACCGAGGCAGATCGTTGTGGAAAAATACAAAAACTATGAAAGAATGCCAGAAGGATTCCGCTTCAAGAGTGACGAAAACGACTGGTGGCTGACTCCGGAAGAATTGCGTTATATGATAAATCCCGAACCAACATCTGTGGAGGTAGAAGCGGTTGCCCGGTGATCTCGAGCTTCCCATACCTTATGGCAGGCAATGGATAGATGAGGACGACATAAACGCCGTTATCGAAACGCTGAGAGGTGACTGGATAACTCAGGGGCCGAAGGTGGAAGAGTTCGAGAAATCTCTCGCAGAATACGTTGGCGTCAAATATGCTGTGGTCTTCAACTCAGGTACTTCCGCGCTTCACGCTGCTTATTTCGCGGCGGGAGTCGGAGAAGGCGACGAAGTGATAACCTCTCCCATCACCTTTGTGGCTACTGCCAACGCCGCCGTTATGCTGGGAGCTAGGGTTGTATTTGCGGACATAGATATGAAAACATACTGTCTGGATGCGGAAGAAGTGGAGAAAAAGATAACACACAGAACCAGGGTTGTGGCTCCCGTATCGTTCGCAGGTTATCCGGTGGATCTGAGACCTTTCCTGGATTTAAAAGAAAAATACGGCTTTATCATCGTTGAAGATGCCGCTCACGCTCTTGGAGCCATAAGAAACGGTAAGAAAGTAGGCGCCGAGGCTGATATGACGATCTTTTCTTTTCATCCGGTAAAGCACATTACAACTGGCGAAGGTGGGGTGGTCGTTACAAACAGTGAAATTTTTTGCGAAAAACTGAAGCTCTTCAGGACACACGGTATTACCAAAAGCGAGGAAAAACTCACCAGATACGATGGACCCTGGTATTATGAGCAGCACGTTCTGGGTTACAACTACAGGATCACGGATTTTCAGTGCACGCTTGGCCTCTCGCAGTTGAGAAAACTCGAGCGCTTTGTGGAAAGACGCAACGAGATCGCAAAACGCTACAACGAAGCCTTTTCTGAAATTGATAATCTCATTACTCCACCGAAAGTAGCTGAAGAAGGCTGGCGTCACGCATATCACATATACCCTCTGCTTTTGAATGGCTTGGAGCGAAAGAGCTTTTTCTTCAAACTCAGAGAACGTAAGATTCTTCCACAGGTGCACTACATCCCTGTTCATCTACAGCCCTTTTACCAGGAACGTTTTGGTTATCGCGAAGGTGACTTTCCTAACGCTGAAGATTACTACAAAAGAGAAGTAACGATCCCTTTGTTTCCCAGAATGAGCGATGCTCAGGTGGAATATGTTATAAACACTGTCATTGAAATTGCAAGTGAGGGATAGAGGTGAATCCATCCCGTATCACTCTTGGTACCGCGCAACTGGGAATGAAGTACGGGATAGCAAATAGATCAGGCCGTCCTTCCTTCGATGAAGCTAAGAAAATTTTGCATTTCGCTGTAGAAAACGGAGTCAATTCTCTTGACACAGCCCCAGTTTACGGCGAAAGCGAGGATGTGATAGGAGAGTTTTTAGAGTCCGAAAATCTTGAAAGCCAGATATTGATAACCACAAAACTGCCATCGCTTACTTCAAGGAAAGTTGAGCTGTCTTCCGTGCCTCAAGTGGTCTCTGTGGAACTTGAGCGTTCTTTAAGGAGATTGAAAGTTGATTCGGTGTGGAACTATCTCGTTCACGATTATAGAGACGTGGAAAATTATGGCGAGGTTCTCGTGGAATCACTTTCGGAGCATAGAGCCTCAGGTAGAGTGAAACACATAGGAGTGTCGGTTTACACGCCAGAAGAAGCCGAAGTGGTTCTTACATTTCCGTCTTTCGACACAATTCAGTTTCCCTTCAACTTGTTTGACCACAGATTCGCGCGTTCAGGTGTGCTTGAAAAGCTTAAGAAAAAAGGATTTACGACGTTCGCAAGGAGCGCTTTCCTTCAAGGTCTTTTTTTCTTAAATCCGGAAGAACTACCTTTGGCGCTCAGTAAAGTGCATGAACACTTAATAAACCTGCGCAAAATGGCAGTTGAGACGGGGCTTTCTGTAGAAGAGCTCGCTCTGGGTTATCTCAAAGAGCAAAAATCGATAGATTCGGTGGTCATAGGCGTTGACACCCTCGAACAGCTCGAAAGAAATCTGACGATCTTCAACAGAGTGAGCCTTTCGGATCAAGTCATTAAAAAGGTAGAGGATCTTTTTTCAGATATCGAAGAAGACATCATAGATCCCAGACGATGGAGGTGAAACGGTGAAGTTTTTTCTCGAAGGAGAAAAGGTGGGTTTGAAAAAACTCACCGAAGAAGAGCTTTCACAGAAATACGTGGACTGGCTGAACGATATGGAAGTAACCAAATACCTTGTAAGCGGTAAATTCCCGAGCGATATAGAGGATGTTAGAAGGTTCATAGAGACCGCGAATACTCCCAACCGCGTAACTTTTGCAATATACAGGAAAGACACGAACGAACACGTGGGAAATGTGAAGCTCGATCACATAGACTGGATATCGCGTAAGGCAGATTTTGGGATAATGATAGGCGATAAATCATCGTGGGGCGCGGGTATTGGCACAGAAGTGACGTCTTTAATCCTTGAATACGCCTTCGACGTTCTAAATCTTCACAGGATATATCTGGGAGTCTTAAAAGAAAACCTGGCTGCTGTGAAAACGTATCAAAAGCTTGGGTTTGTCGAAGAAGGCGTGAGAAAGGAAGACCAGTATGTAGAAGGCAGATATCTTGACACCATCGTCATGGGGATCACCAAATCGCAGTGGCTTGCGTCCAAATCTAAGATAGTCGCTGTTATCCAGGCTCGCATGTCATCTTCCAGACTTCCAGGAAAGGTTTTAAAACCACTGGGTGGAAAGCCCGCACTTCAAAGAGTTGTGGAAAGAGTGATTAAAGCCCAAAGAATTGACGAAGTGATCATCGCCACGTCCACAGATCCTACGGATGACCCGATAGAAGCATTATGTTCTTCTCAAAAATGGAAATGCTTTAGAGGCGATCTTGATGATGTCCTGAAAAGATACCACGACGCTGCCAAAAGCGCTGGAGCGGGTATAGTTGTCAGGATCACCGCGGATTGTCCTCTCATAGATCCCACATTGATTGATACGTGCATCGACGCCTATAAAAAGAACATTGAGCATGTGGATTACGTTTCAAACATCGACGAAAGAACCTTCCCGGACGGGTTAGATGTGGAGGTTTTCAGTTTCAAAGCTCTGGAAACAGCCTATCTGAAAGCAACATCACCTCACGACAGAGAGCATGTGACTCCGTTTATCCGTCGAAACTTCAGAAAATTAACGGTATCCCAGAAAGTCGACCTTTCAATGCTTAGATGGACGCTTGATTATCAGGAAGACTACGAGGTCCTCGACAAAATCTATCAACGATTTGAGAAGATGGGATTGTCGAATTTTTCCACAAGAGATGTTCTAAAACTCCTTCTGGAAGATCCTTCTCTGATACTTCTTTCCCATAGGCTCGAACCCAGTGACGATGAAAAAATAGAGGTGCGGAGAAAGATAGAAGAGTTGTTAGAAGAAACCGAGGTGATAGAGCCGTGAAATCTTTTGAGCTTTACAGAAAAGCGAAAACGATCATACCAGGAGGAACACAGCTTCTTTCAAAACGTCCGGAGATGTTTTTACCCGAACTCTGGCCATCCTATTACAGCAAGGCGAAGGGCGTGGAAGTCTGGGATCTGGACGGGAATAAATACATCGACATGAGCATAACGGCCATAGGCGCGTGCCCGCTTGGCTATGCGGACGATGAAGTGAATGAAGCGGTAAAAAAAGCCGTGGATAACGCCTCGATGACCACCCTTAACTGTCCGGAGGAAGTGGAGCTGGCTGAATTGCTTTTTGAGCTCCATCCCTGGGCTGACATGGTGCGTTATGC
>DPRG01000110.1 GCA_003538775.1 Thermotogae bacterium | reverse complement strand
TACGATGAGGATGACCATATTACTGAGAAACTCGATAAAATCGCGAAGCGTATCTACAGAGCCAAAGAAGTTGTTTATTCAAAAGAAGCCATTGCCGCATTGAAAACGATAGAAAGGCTGGGATTCGAAAGACTACCCGTTATCGTGGCCAAGACCCAGTATTCGCTGTCAGACGATCCCAAACTACTGGGTGCCCCAAAGGACCACACGATAACCATAAGAGATCTGAAGATTTCAGCAGGTGCCGGTTTCATCGTCGCGGTGGCGGGTGACATACTCCTCATGCCCGGGTTGCCAAAGGAAAGCAATGCGATGAATCTCGATCTCGATGAAGGAGGGAACATTATCGGGCTTTCCTGAGCAACGTGAGAGGTGATATGGTTTTGATGGTGCTCGAAGCGAAGCCGCTTGCAAGAAAAATTGAAGCGAGCCTGAAAGATAGAATAAACTCTCTGGACCGACTCGGTAAAAAGCCTAAACTCGTTGCGGTTTCTTACAAACCTGATCCATCCGCTAAGGCATATTTGGAAAGTCAGGCGAGGGTTGCCAGACGTCTTGGCATCACGTACGAAATAGTTGAACCGGGGCAAGAAGATGAGGCTTCATACATCGAGACCATTCAAAAAATTAACGACGACCCTTCGATCGACGGGGCGATAATCATGACACCGCTTCCTGAAGGTGTTAGCGAAGAGCGCGTGCGCATTGCTCTCTCTCCTGTTAAAGACGTTGAAGGAGTGACACCGCAGAACCTGGGAGCGCTCTTTTACGAAAACGAATTCATGCCCCCATGCACCGCTGAAGCGACGTTGAGACTCGCAGAGTATTACGGAATCGACTTCACCGGGAAGAACACCGTTGTGGTTGGTAGAAGCGTGGTTGTGGGCAAACCGCTCGCAATGATGCTGTTGAAAAAGAGCAGAAGTGCCACGGTAACGGTCTGCCATACCAGAACGAAGGATCTCACAAGCTTCACCCGCAACGCCGATATACTGATAGTAGCTGCGGGGAAGCCGGGGTTGATCAAAAGGGAGCATGTAAAAGAAGGAGCCGTCGTTCTGGACGTTGGTATAAACGCGGTCGATTGCAGAATAGTCGGTGACGTTGATCTGGAATCCGTCAAAGATCTTGTAAGCGCCATATCTCCGGTCCCCGGCGGTGTGGGCACGATCACAACCTTCGTTCTCATGGAACATGTGGTGAAATCTGCTGAAATGGTGATAAGATCGTGAATCCGAAGATCTTCACAGTCAGCGAAGTGAACAATTACATTGCAACGATCATCGAAGAAGATGAATTGCTGAATTTCATAGGGGTAGAAGGTGAGGTCACCAACTGGAGCATCTGGAAGGGAAACACCGCTTTCTTTTCTCTAAGGGATGAATCTTCACTTTTGAATTGCGTGATGTTCGGAGTTCCTCCAGAACTGGCTCGCGATATCGCCGATGGTGTTCTCGTCCTCGCGATAGGAAAGATAAGACTCTATCACAAAAGAGGTGTTCATCAGCTTTACTGTTCGGAGATAAGGATCTTATCGAAAGTTGGCAGGCTTTTTCAGCTTTACAACGAACTTAAAGAACGCCTGAAGCGTGAGGGATTGTTCGATAAACCGAAGAAACCTTTGCCTCCTTACCCAAAACGCATAGCGGTTGTGACCTCGAGAAACGGAGCGGCTTTACAGGATATAATAAAGACTTTAAACAGAAGATATCCCCTCGTTGAACTTCGGCTTTACCACACTCAGGTTCAGGGTGATTCAGCAAAGTACGAAATAGTAAGAGCTTTGAAACTGGCCGATCAGGACGATGTGGACCTCATACTGCTGGCACGTGGAGGCGGATCCCTCGAAGATCTCTGGGCTTTCAACGAAGAGATGGTGGTCAGAACGGTTTACGAACTGAAACATCCAGTAGTTACCGGTGTTGGCCACGAGGTGGATTTCACCCTGGTGGATTTCGTTGCCGATAGAAGGGCACCAACACCAACAGGCGCAGCTGAGCTTGTAACCCCAGATGTTTCAGAGCTGCTCAAGAATCTCGATATTTTGAAGCAAAGGTCTCTGAACGCTATGATAAAACGTTTTGGAGAAAAAGCCCGGCACCTCGATTCTCTGAAAAAGGTTCTAATGGCGCATCACCCAGGAAGATACCTTCAGTCCACCCTTGACAGACTTGAGCATCAAAGACTCAGAATGGTATCAGCAATAAAAAGAATTGTGGAAAAACGCGAATGGACTTTGAAATCCCACCTGATGACTCTCTCAACGCTTGATCCCTCTATTCGTCTTGAAGATTACCATAAAAGATTGCAAGAAGCGCTGAAGAAGATAAACGATCTGATCATCAAAAAGGTGACAGACATGGAACTCAAACTGGATTTTTTAAAGGATAAACTCGAGCTCGTGAGTCCTGAAGCGCTACTTCAAAGAGGATACGTTATGGTGAAAAAAGGAAAGCATCTGGTAAAATCTTCTTCGCAGGTAAGTGTGAATGACGAAATCACATTGAAATTTTGGGATGGAGATGTGGAGGCGGTGGTGAAAGATGTCTCAGATAGAGGAACAGGAACTGGGGTTTGAAAAGGCACTGGCAGAACTGGAAAAAATCGTAGGGGCACTCGAAAACTCTCAGCTGGACCTTGAAACTTCGATGGAGATGTTCAAAAGAGGTATGACTCTTTACAGATACTGCAAGAAGAAGCTTGATGAAGCAAACCTCAAAATTCGTGATATTCTCAAAGAAATGGAGGAGGTGGAACCAGATGACAATAGAACTTCCCAGGGGTAAACTGGAAATACTCCCGCAGGCTCTGTATTCTATAGTACATGCCGCTCTCATGGAAAGCTACGGACTCGTTGGAACGAAAGCGCAGGGTCTGATGGAACAGATATTCAGCAAAGAGGAAGAAAAGGGCATCAAAATCACAGAAGAAGAAAGAAGCGTTGTTGTGGACCTTTACATTGTCTTGGAGTACGGGGTCAGGATACCCGTGGCCGTCAGAAACATACAGGAAAACGTGTATCATCATCTCAAGAAGGATGCAGGTTGTGAGGATGTTGAAGTCAACGTACACGTTGTTGGACTCCAGTTCTGATGATTTGAGGTGAATATGCGTGCTGGAAATAGATGGGGGCTTCATGAAGAAAGCCTTCGAAAATGCGGTAAAAATGATCTCATTATATGAAGAAGAACTGAATGCTCTGAACGTTTTCCCTGTTCCTGATGGCGACACGGGTTCCAACATGTTGGCAGCCTTGAAAGAAGCGTAT
Organism: Thermotogae bacterium; assembly: GCA_003538775.1. Classification (GTDB taxonomy): domain Bacteria; phylum Thermotogota; class Thermotogae; order UBA12178; family UBA12178; genus UBA12178. The sequence goes on along the minus strand of DPRG01000110.1, from coordinate 15,702 downwards.
AAACGAATCGAGCAGCTGACCCCCTCGGCTGATCTTTCCCAGGTTCTCAACGCGGTGAAAGACGGCACACTGATGGGAGCCCGAGGGAATTCGGGTGTAATCCTTTCTCAGATTTTTCGTGGGCTCGCTGAAGGATTAGAACGGAAGAAAAAAGCGAAGATTCAAGATTTCTCAAATGCGCTTGCAAATGCGAAAAAGGTGGCTTACAGCGCCGTAATTAAACCCGTCGAAGGCACCATGCTCACCGTCATAAGAAAGGTGGCAGAAAGGGCTGCGGAGATTTCAAAGAATTCCGAAAACTATAAAAGCTTCTTCGCAGAGCTTTCTAAATGTGCGCTTGATACTGTCAATGAAACCCCAAAATTACTCCCCATACTCAGAGAAGCGGGTGTTGTGGATGCTGGAGCCAAAGGGCTTTACTACATATTCGAAGCCCTGAGAAAAACCGCCGCGGGGGAAGAGATAGAATATAGTATATCCATACCTGAAGAAGGCAGAAAGACACCCGAATCTGCCGTTGCGAAGGTTGGTGAGGAAATAATCAACTATACCTACTGTACAGAACTCATCTGCAGATTGAAGGACCGCGCCCATGACAGGGAAATAGAACATGGAGTCCGAGAATATCTTGAAGGTATCGGTGACTCGATAGTGCTTCTCGTTCAGAACGGGCTTCTCAAGCTTCACGTGCACACAGATCATCCAGGCGATGTGATAGAAAGAGTGCTAAAACACGGTTATCTGGAACAGGTAAAGATAGACAACATGAGGCAACAACACAAGCACGTGGCCGGCCTTGTCGAGGAAGACAGCGAGACTGCGACAACTTCAAAAAAAGAAAAGAAGCGTTATGGCATTGTTGCTGTCGCACCATCTGATGCCATAGCACGCATACTCTCGGAGCTTGGAGCAGACAAAATAGTCTCTGGTGGCCAGACGATGAATCCAAGCCTCGCCGACTTGAAAGACGCCGTGGACGAGCTCAACGCGGAAACCATCTTCGTCTTTCCAAATAATTCGAATATCATCCTGACAGCGCAAAAACTCAAGGAATTCACCGGAGAATCCAAAAAAATCATCGTTATTCCTACAAAGAGTATCCAGGAGTGCATAGGAGCGCTTACAAGATTCGATGAATCACTTGAAGAAGAAGAACTCTTCCAGGAATTTGAAGAAGGTATGAACTCAGTGGTGAGCATCTCCGTAACCTATGCGGTGAGAGACACCAAAATAAACGGCGAGAAGATTTATAAAGGCGAATATATTGCTCTTGTCGGTGATAGGATCGTATCACACGGTGATGATAGGGAAAAGATAACGCTTGAAGCAATCCAAAGCGCTTTGTTACCTGAACACGAGATACTAACCATCATAAAAGGCGAAGGAGTCAGCGATGAAGCAGCCAACAGGCTTTTAAAATCCCTGAGCGAAAGATTTCCCGATCTCGAAGTGGAAATCCTGGACGGTTACCAACCACATTACTTTTACCTCATATCCCTGGAGTGAAACCTTTGAAAGCGTGGATCATCACCACAGGTAACGAGATTCTGGACGGTGTTGTCAAGAACACAAACGCGGATTTTTTAATAGAACGTCTCAATGAAAAAGGTCTCCAGGTCGAAGGGCTTCGGGTCGTTAGAGATGAAGAAAAGGCAATAATGGACGCTATCCAGACTGCTCTGGCGGTTTCAGATGTGGTCGTCATCTCCGGTGGTCTTGGAAGCACCGACGACGACATAACAAGGGAATCAGTTGCCGCTTTCATTAAAAGGCGGCTTTATATAGACCGCTCCTTTGCTGACAGGGTCTTTGAAAGATATCATAAAAGATTTGGCGAGCGTGTCCCCCAGGGTATCGAGAAGTTCGCAATGATGATCGAGGGAGCGAAAGTCTATTTCAGCGAAAACGCCCTGGTGCCAGCTCAAGTTGTCGAATACAACGACAAGCTGATAATATTACTCCCCGGCCCTCCAAACGAGCTTGCTCCGCTGTTCGAAAAGGTCTTCTCAGAACATCCGAAATTGTCGCAACTCACATCCCTGTACACAACGAAAACATTTCGATTTGCCGGTGTTCCGGAGTCCTTAATCGAAGAATCCCTGAAAGACGTCCTTAAAGACGTGGAATATTCCACAACTCTGGATTACTATGTGGGCCCTACAATAAGGGTTAAAGTAAATAGAGAAAACGGAAGGATGCTGACTTCGATTGAAAGAGTCATACGTGAAAGATTTCCAGTCGATTTTATAGGCACTGACGAAGAAACCTTGGAAAGGATTACCGTGAGGCTCTTGAAGGAAAAAAACTTAACTCTATCTCTTGCGGAATCCTGTACCGGTGGTAGTGTTAGTGCGATTCTGGTAAAGGTGGAGGGGCTTTCACACGTATACAAAGGGGCTGTGGTAAGTTATAATCGAAAGGTGAAAGAATCACTACTTGGAATTGATCCGGAACTTATCGATGTTCACGATGTTGTGAGTGAACCTGTTGCGGCTGAGATGGCACAAAGGGTTCGTGAGATTTTAAACAGCGATATAGGAGCGAGCGTTACCGGTGTTGCGGGGCCTGAAAAAGGAGATTCTAATAAAGACGTTGGAACGGTTTGTTTTGCCGTAGCGGATGCTGAAGGATGTCAGACCTTCACAGATAACATTCGTGGAGATCGGTTCACGATCGTTAAAAGAGCGAGCTACCGTTTGATCGACCTCATAAGGCGACACGTTTTACTCGGTATCGGTAAAGGAGGGTAATCCATGTCTGAAATGGATGCATATCTCAGTGTGTTTATCGAAGAAAGCCGTGAACATCTGCAGGAACTGAACGATGCGCTTCTCAATCTCGAAAGAAACCCTGAAGACATCGAATCCATCAACGAGATATTCCGTGCGCTCCACACGCTCAAGGGAATGGCTGGCACCATGGGATTTGAGAGACTTACCAAACTCTGCCACAGAATGGAAGCTTTTCTGGATATTCTAAGAAAAGGTGAGATAAAGGTCACCCCTGAAATAGTGGACAGAATTTTCTATGGGGTTGACTTCATCTCACAACTGATTGAATCTATTGCTTCCTCTGGTTCTGAAGGAGAAATAGATGTGGAAGACGTCGTAAAAACATTTGAAGATCTCTCAAAAGAGGAAACAACAGGAGAATCTATCGCCGAGGAAGAACAACAAGCTGAAGCTGAAACTCCTAATGAGGAAGAACCTGGAGAGGAAGTTGCCGTTCTCCGACCAACCCCGGAAGTCCTCGATGTGGCTAAAAAAGCCACTGATCAGGGATTCAATGTATTTTATGTTAAAGTAGAGCTCGCTGCCGATACCGCTTTGAAGTTTCCAAGGATGTACATGGTCTTTAAAAGCATAGAAAACAATGGTGGAGAGATTATTCAAACAGAACCTGATGTCCAAGCCATTGAGGAAGAAAAATTCGACAGGACTGTTGAATTGATAGTGGTCACAAAGCAAAACAAAGAGTCTCTCCAGGAATCCATTTCGAATATCTCGGAAATAGAAAGAGTTGTCGTTAAGGATTTAAAAGACCTATCCTTATCAGAAAAAACAGCGAAGAAACACGAGAAATCGAAAAAGGCCAAAACAGATACAGAGACAAAAGAACGTGCTCCCACTTTGAGTCGCACGGTGCGAGTGGATATAGAAAAACTCGACACACTTATGAACCTGATGGGAGAGCTGGTAATAGCACGAAGCAGAATAGTTGAAACCCTGAAAAGATACAAGGTTAAAGAAGTTGATGAAAGTCTCGCGCAGTTGAGCAGAACAACGCTGGATCTTCAAAACGTTGTGATGAAGATTCGAATGATACCGGTAGCCTTTGTTTTCAACCGCTTTCCAAGAATGGTTAGGGATCTATCAAAGGAGCTTGGGAAGCGCGTGAACCTGATAATAAGCGGCCAGGAAACAGAGCTTGACCGAACCGTTGTGGATCAAATCGGTGAGCCGCTCGTCCACCTCATTCGCAACGCTATCGATCACGGTATTGAAACCCCCGAAGAACGCATAGCTCGAGGCAAGCCAGCGGAAGGAAGACTCGAGTTGACCGCCAGACAGGAAGGCAACAGCGTCATAATCGAAGTAGTTGATGACGGAAGAGGGTTCGATAGAAACGCGATACAGAGAAAAGCAATAGAAAGGGGACTTCTGGACGAACAAACGGCCTCTATGATGAACGACGATGAAATCTTCCAATTTGTCTTCCATCCAGGTTTCTCCACTAAAGAGGACGCAACTGAGATCTCAGGCCGAGGGGTCGGAATGGACGTGGTGAAAACCACGATCGAATCCCTGAATGGTAGAGTTGCCATACACAGCGAACCGGGCAAGGGAACCAGGGTGAGCGTGATACTCCCCTTAACCCTCGCCATCATACAGGTACTTCTGGTCAGGGTCGCAGGCAACATCTATGCCTTTCCCATAGTGAGCATCGATAGCGTAATGAAGATCTCTCCACAGGATATCCAGGAAATACAGGACAGAGAAGTAGTGGTATCACGCGGTGAGATAATACCTGTACACTTCCTTAGACGGATTTTCAAGTTCCAGGAAGACGGGAATCGGGAAGCGGTGAACGTTGTAGTGGTAAAAACCCGCGAAGGGAAACGTGGTTTTGTTGTCGACGATCTGATTGGGCAGGAGGATATAGTGATAAAATCACTCGGTAAACTTCTCAGCAACATTCCATACTTCGGTGGAGGAGCCATACTTGGCGATGGTAGTATAGCTCTGATAGTGGATGTCGCAAGGCTGGCCTCGTGAAGGAGGGATAGCAGTGGAGAAAAGCGTTGAGCTTCTGGAATTCAAAATCGGCAACCAGAGTCTCGCTTTCGATGTTGACGCGGTTGAAATGGTAATAGAAGCGCCCGAAACAACGGTGGTTCCAGGTGCACCGGATTTCGTAAAGGGGGTTATAAACCTGAGAGGTCGCATCGTAACTGTGATAGATCTGGCGTCCATCCTGGCACTTGACATCGGCGAAAGACCGCCCGATCAGATACTGGTGCTGAAAGTGGACGGTGAAGAACTCGGCATACCCGTCCATGGAGTTGATGAGGTTTTCACCGTTGACATCTCGGAAATAGGAACACCTGTTTCGCGATCAGAAAGGTACTTGAACAAAGTCAAGGGGATAATCAAAAGAAAGGACCGTCTTATACTGTACCTTGACGTCAACAAGATACTCAACATGGATGAAAAGGAGGGATGAACGTTGTCTTTAAAGGTTCTCATAGTTGACGATGCCGCATTCATGCGAATGCTTTTAAAGGACATCATCACCAAAGCGGGATATGAGGTGGTTGGCGAGGCCAGCAACGGTGTTGAAGCGGTTCAAAAATACAAAGAATTGAAGCCAGACGTCGTTACCATGGATATAACCATGCCTGAGATGGACGGTATACAGGCAATCAAGGAAATCAAAAAGATCGATCCCGACGCCAAGGTCATCGTTTGTAGTGCAATGGGGCAGCAGGCAATGGTAGTGGAGGCTATTCAGGCTGGTGCCAAGGATTTCATAGTCAAACCCTTCCAGCACTCAAGGGTCGTGGAAGCCCTTGCCAAAGTCGCCAAAGGGTGATACAGACGGGCGGAAGCACTCCAACCGTACAACCCAATGCGGGCTGGGGTATATCTCTTCTGTGGTTCATCGGTATACTTTTCTTCATAATAATCGCCGTATGGTTATCCTGGTTCTTATGGCGTAATTTTTTTGTAAAGCGTACCCCTTCTCAGGGATACGTATCTGTCCTGGGGCGTTACTGGATTGATCGCGGCGTACGGTTGCTCATATTCAAACTGTTTGAGGATGTTTACGCCGCAATCGTCACCCAGTCAACCATAACCGTGATAAAAAAGCTCAATGAGGAAGAGAAATCTCTTCTGGAATCAAGTCCCAGAAGTTTTGCTTCCCTTCTTTTTGGACGTTTGGGCAAGCGGTTTCTTAAGGAGGAAATAGACAAACTGGAGAGAATGGAATGAAAAAGTGTATTTCATTGATCGTTCTGCTCATCTTCTGGGTGTATCCTGGAATCGCTCAGGAAGAATTGCCTGTTCCCCGAATCACCATTGGTATTTCTCCTGTGGAGCAACCCTCCGATCTGGTGATCACGCTGGAGCTTCTTCTGCTCCTCACAGTGCTCGCCCTTGCCCCGTCGATCCTGATACTGTTCACATCCTTTACAAGGATAATAATAGTTTTTTCCTTCATCAGAAACGGTCTGGGAACCCGACAGGCTCCTCCCAACCAGGTGCTCATAGGGCTCGCCCTTTTTCTCACGTTTCTTATCATGCAACCCGTATGGACTGAGATTTACGAAGGCGCGATCAAACCTTACACTGCAGGGGAAATAAGCTATCAGGAAATGTTCCAGAAGATTTATGAGCCGGTCAAAGAATTCATGGTCACCGAACTGAAGGCTCATAAAAACGAGGACAACGTCTTTATGCTTGCAGAAAGCGCAAAGATGGAAATCGACAAAACCGAAAATGCTCCACCCTCTGTACTGATACCCGCTTTCGTTCTTGGAGAGATCGAAGTCGCGTTCAAGATGGGAGTGATCCTCTATCTTCCTTTCATACTGATAGATATGCTCGTTTCGAGTATACTGCTCGCCATGGGAATGATCATGGTACCACCAATTCTGATATCCCTTCCTTTCAAGGTTTTGCTTTTTGTGGTTGTCAACGGCTGGGATCTGCTGGTAAGAGGCCTTATCCAGAGCTTTTAAGTATCTCTCTAAGTTTCTGCTCTACCCCTGCATTTTTGCCAGGTAGACACTTGTTGGGTTCGTCACCTTTAAGCACTGCCTTCGCGTATCCCTCACAACCCGGATAACCGCAGGCACCGCAGTTGAGCCCAGGTAGAGCCTCTACAAGTAGCTTCAAACGGGGATCTTCTTCCACTTTGAAGATTTCAGCGGAATAGGCGAGAAAAACTCCTGCCGCGAGCCCAAGCACTCCCAGGAGAATGGCCGAATAAATTGCTACCACGGTTTTCACTCCCCTTCTTCAAAGAACTCTTCTGCCAGCAATCCAAAGATTATTATATCGTAAAAACCACCGTTCCAGAAACGAGCCTTACGCAAACGTCCTTCTTCCTGAAACTTCAGTTTTTTCACCAGTTTGAGAGAAGAAAGATTGTACTCATACACTTCCGCCGTTATTCTGTGGAATCCAAGAACCTTGAAATAGAATTCCAGAAACTCCTTCAGCATCTTGAATCCATATCCCTTACCTCTCCATTCCAGCTCAAGTGAAAACGTGATGTAGGCGGATCGGCTCAACCACCTCATACGGCTGAGCCCGATCCACCCTATGGTCTGACCATCCAGCATCGCGTAAAATTTCAACTCCTCTGGTAATTCAGCAGGCCAGGTGTGAATCTCCGAAAAGAACCCCAGATCTTCTTCGTATACTGATGGTAGAGAGTCTGAGCTGGAAAAGACAATCTCGGAAACCCTGAATTTCACCATTTTCACTCTCCCGAATCACTGGATTTTATCCACTCTTTTCTCTATGTTAACATCTTAAAAGTGAACCCATATCGAAAATCGAAAGTCAAAATCACAAGAAGGAGATGTAAAGAAGATTGATCGGAAAATATATCGGGTATCTTATGGGAGTCTTGCTTATCCTTCTTTATTTTCTTGCATACCAGCTCGGTAACCCGTGGATCGAGATCTTCGAATTGAAGACCCTTGACTTGCGTTATCAGATAAGAGGCGAAGAAGCAATCGATCCACATGTCGCCATTGTAGCTATTGACGAAGAATCTCTGGCGAAGATGTCCGTTTACCACAACGATGAATGGCCGTGGCAAAGGCACCATTACGGAAGGCTTTTAAAGAAACTCTTCGACTACGGAGCGAAAGCAGTCGCTTTTGACGTTTCTTTTACGACTCCAGATGAAATCAATCCTAAGAGTGATTCTTATCTTGCAAGTGTGCTACTCTCAGTGAAAAACGTGGTTCTTGGAACCTACATAGTTTTTGACAAGGGAACTTATCAATCCTATCCTGCAGAATTCAAAAACCAGCTGATGGAAAACGTGCATTATCTTAGGTTTGCCTTTAAAATGGAGAATTTCTCCTATTCTTCTGTACTTCAACCTCTTACAGTCTACAAGATAATTCCCCCCATAGCGAAGTTTTCTTCGGTGGTACCTTCTGCGGTTTTCGAGATTGGAGAACTCGATGTCGACTCAGTGGTACGCAACATCCCGCTTTTTGTGAAAGAGTTATGGGCCATGGAAAATGGCCTGAGCTCTGGATACTTACCACATATGGATGTGCTCGCCGCGGCGTTCTACCTGGGCATAGACCCCAAAGAACTCGTGGTGGACTTCAAAACGCGCACGATAAAGCTCGGAGATGTAAACATAACCTTTGACCCAAATGGAATCTTTCAACTCTACTATTACGGGGACAGGATCTTTCCAGAGTACTCTTTCTACGATGTGGTTTATGGGGAAAGTGATTATGGAAATGCCTTCAAGGATAAAGTGGTGATACTCGGCTATACAACAAGCGCCAAGGGACTTTACGATCTTCGTTCCACACCATACAATCCCAACACAGCGGGGGTGCACATCCATGCCACCGCGATAGAAAATTTCATAAGGGGAGACACGTTGAAAAGGGTTCCATTGTGGATGAGGTTAATGCTGGTCGCTGCCTCTGTTATTTTTGCAACTATTTTAAGTTCTTTCCAGAAGTTCTGGCTGAACTTTTCATCACTCTCAATACCTTTGATGATCTGGATCGTGTCGTATTACCTGTTCCTCCACCAGGTGTGGCTTGACGCCTTCTACCCCATGTTTTCGGGCCTGCTCATAGCTGTGGTTGATATCAGTACCAACTTCTACAGAGAACGAGTTGAAAAAAAGAGGCTCAGGGATTTCTTTTACCGCTATGTTCCAGATACCGTTGCGGAGATGCTCGTTAAAATGAAAGAACTTCAGCTTGGGGGAGAAAAGAAACGCGTGGTGATTCTCTTCTCCGATGTTAAAGGATTCACCTCTTTCAGTGAAACAAAGGACCCAGAACTGGTCGTGAAAGTCCTGAACAAGTATCTAACCGCTATGGCAGATATCATCAGGAACCGCTATAGTGGAACCATCGATAAATTCGTTGGTGACGCGATAATGGCTATTTTTGGGGCTCCAATTACCACGGGAAATGAACGTGAAAGAGCTCTCAACTGCGCCTTAGATATGAGAGAAACTCTGCGAAAGCTCAACGAAGAATTATCTCAGGAATTCGGTACATCTATCAAACTCGACAGCGGGATAGGTATCCATGAAGGTGAGGCGCTGATTGGAAACATAGGCGCACCTTTCCGAATGGATTACACCGCGATCGGCGATGCCGTGAACACCGCTTCTCGTATAGAACATTTGACAAGAGAAATAAACGCTGAGATAATAGTTTCTGAAGAAATTGTGAAACAAACCGATGAAAAGTTTGAATTCGAATTTCTTGGCGAGTACGCTGTGAAAGGAAAATCTGAACTGCTGCGTCTTTATGCCCTTCGAGGCAGAAAGGAGTAAATATGGTGGACGAAGAATTTGTTAATAAATCAATCGAATATCTCGAAGAACTCGGATTAACGTTATATATAAAAACCAGGGTCGGCGAGTTCGGCGCAAAAGCCGATCCTGCTGATTTGATCATACAGGACAAAATGGATGAAGGGGTAATAGAGGTATACGGCAAACCCAGAAATCTCGATCTTGCACTAATCTTGTCTTTGAAAGTTCTTTTGAATGGAGGAGTCGCTTCTACCGAGAAAGAAAGAGATGAGCAAAAGTTGTTATCCCAGTTGATCGCTCGCATGGGCATGGCGGGAGATGACCCTAAAGACGTTGCAAGAGAAATGCTCTCGGAACTTTCAAAAGCCGTAAATGCTGACGCGTCGGCGTTCTTCTTCTTCGAAGAGCACGATCCGGACAGACTCGTATGTCTATGCGCTCGAGGCGGTGCGGAAGGTGAGATTGAAAACAAAAAGATCCCATTAAATGGAAGCCTGGCTGGCATGGCGTATCTTACCGCGCAGCCTGTTCTGATAGCAGATGCTTCCCTCCATCCCCGACATCATCGTGAATTCGATGCATACTACCGAACCGAAAATATCACGGTAATCCCAATTAAAGGAAGGCAGAGAATTCTTGGAGTCATAGAACTTCTGAACAAACCCGGAGGATTTTCAATCGAAGATCTGGTGCTGTTAACCCGGCTTGCGTCCACCGCAGGTGTCATTCTCGAAAACGCCATAGTACGTCACCAATTCGGAGTGCTTTTGGAAGACGCCCTAAACGCTCTGGTTGAAGCTCTGAATAGTCGAACAAAAGGCGCACAGAGCCATTCGCAAAGGGTTCAGAAGCTATCGATGAAACTGGGAAGATGCCTCGGGCTTGCTGAAGAATTGCTAAAATCCTTGAAAATCGCCTCGCTGATTTTCGACGTAGGAAAGATAGGTGTCAGAGATAGTATCCTCAACAAGTCCGAATCACTCACTCCTGAAGAATACGAGGAAGTTAAAAGGCATGTACTCTACGGCGTGGAAATTCTCTCGCGTGTGGAGGACATCCCTGAAGAAGTGATCGAAGCGGTGAAGTACCACCACGAAAGGTGGAACGGCCAGGGTTATCCAGAAGGTTTATCAGGAGAAAGCATTCCCATCCTGGCCAGAATCGTTGGAATTTCGGATGTATACTGCGCCCTTACAGAAGACAGACCTTATCGTTCCGCCTTGGAAAAGAGCGAGGCGATGAAATACATAAAGCGAGAAAGCGGCACTCTTTTCGATCCCGATCTCGTCAGATGCCTGCAGGAGGTTGAAAACCTTTGAAAGCGGAAGCCTTTTTTGTTCTCTGGATGGGTCATCTTGTTGGCGATTACGTGTTGCAAAACGGTTATATAGCGAAAGGAAAAGAGAAGAAACTCGGAGTGCTTCTGATCCACATCCTGCTGATCGCCGCCAGCCAGCTCTTTTTCTTTATTCCGGATTTAAATAGAGGTGTATTAAATGCTGTGGGGTTTGTGGTGATATCCCATTTCTTCATCGATTTTTCGAAATTCCGGCTTTCAAAATTCAGATGGGTTTCAACGACGTGGTATTATCTACTTGATCAAGGATTTCATCTGTTGACACTCTTCATAGCATCCTTTCTAATAAAACAACAGAACTCGCTTTTCAGCGGTCCGCTATCGCTTCTGGTGTGCGCAGCTCTCGTGAATGCATACGTATGGGGCATTTTCGCTCACATAGGCTGGGGAAACAGAGATAACGGCTACAAACGTGATTGGGAAGGTTACGTTTTTAGAGGTGCTTCAGCGATCGTGCACAATCTGCACTGGATTGGTGGGTTTGCTGTTCTGTTATCAGGTTGGTTCATTGAAAAATCCATAAGGAAAAACACTCAGGAGAGTATTATAAGTTTCGCCATGTCTTTCATCTCCAATATTCTCCTGATAAACATAATAGGAAGAAATCTCTGGAGGTGACTGTGCATGAAAAGAGTGTGGTTTTTAACTACATTCGTTCTTTTAACTTCTATGATCTTTGCTGGAGTATCAATCAAGATAACGAGCGAGTCGACGATCGTAGATATCGAGGAGTCGCTTCTCATTGCCCTCACTCTCGTTGACAGCGAAACGGAGGAGATCGTTGAAAGAGATTTAACACTGAGCGCGGATGTAAACATAGGAGGCTTCGCTGATCCTGAGATATTCTTCTCTGGAGTCTCTATGAAAAAAGGAAGAGCCGAGCTGATATACATCGCCCCTTCGGTTCCCGGTAAGGCCGTCCTCACATTTTCAAACGAAGAATTAGGCATAGAAGCGTCATACACTGTGCTCGTTCGGGAAAAAGAGAAGCTCTCTCTGGTCTCAAAAGCTTCTCTTTCTGTCTTCGAGTTCGTCGGGGAGGTAGCTCTCAGAAAATCGGGAGATGAGTTATGGAACCCCATCAGCAAAAACGACCGTGTGGAAGAAGGGGACGAGATCCTTACTATGAGAGACTCCTACGTCGTGCTCGAAGGCATGGATGGTGTTATGCTGACTGTTCCCCCACAGTCTCAGGTGCTTTTCGAACGTCTCAGAACGGATGGAGAACGGATAGATGTTAGTATAAAGGTGAAAAAGGGTGAGACGGTCAGTGAAATCAGCAAGATTCTCACAGGTGGTTCGAAGTTCCAGGTGGGTGCTGGAAGTGTAGTAGCAGGTGTTAGAGGAACAAAATTCGCTGTAGAAGCAGGAGATACCTGTTACGTAAGAACCTTCGAAGGAAAAGTGATAGCGGAAGTGGGCGGAAAAGTCGTCCCGATACCAGAGGGCAGAATGGGCGCTTTCGTTGGAACCGATTTCGAAATCCTCGATCTGGATAGAGGTCTCGATTACTACGAGAAGACAAAGGAACATATAAAAGAGAAAGAAAAAGAGAAAGAAGAAGGTGCAAAGCCGCCAGCTGAAGAAAGAGAAGAAGCGATCTCCAGGGCTTCTCAACTGGTAAACCTCGGTTCCATCACCAAGGGTGACACGGGATACATGGTTTACAGCCTCACCCCCTCGATAAAACTCGGCCCTGTTGAAATCGGCATCGGGATCAACGCATACCAGAAAGAAATAACGGGGCCGCTTTATTTTGGAGTGCCACCCTCGGATCCGGAAACACCTCCAAGTACAAACATTTTGAGCGCTTTCAATATCGCATGGCTATCGTACAAGGGTAAATACCTCGATTTTAGATACGGCTATATGCAACACTACACCTATGGACTTGGACTTTTGATGAAGAACTACTCCAAGAAATACTCGAGAGCCATCGACACCACACTGAAATTCGGAGACGGCAAACAAACACTCTCTGTTCATCTGCCATATGAAATACTCAGCTTTGTGCCCTTCGAATACGAACAGACCTCGCCTCTCTTCTTCGCCAACTACACTCTCAACACAGGACTTACATGGGGCGGTCCCTATCTTTCTCTCACAGGTGTCGCGGATATGGATGAGCTCACTCAAGAGACCACTCCATCGACCGCGGCAATTGGAGGCTTCTCATTGGCAATTGAAGAAAGACTGTTTCAAACCTCATGGGGTCGATTAGTAGTGGGAGCCGAGTTCGCTGGCCTGATGGATCAAGATCTTTTGGGCTATGGAGCTATGTTTGGAGCAATAGGTAATATCTATAATCTCGATCTGGGTGCCGGAATTCTTTACATAGGAGACCACTTTGTTACTTCCTATTATGGCTCCGATTACGATCGCCGAAAACCCGACAGATTACCTGATCTCACAAACACGGGAACTCCAACCTGGGGCAGCTTTGCTACCATGGGACTTACCCTTGAACCTTTCTTGAAAGCAGAAGTAAACCTGGTGAGTTATCAATCTCTTTCGGATATCTCTCCTATTCTCAGTTCGGAGGCTTTGCTCAAACTGCCAAAAATAGCCAATTTCAATGGTCTCATTTTGAAACTCATGTATCTCCAATACAAGTTCGAATTCAGTGGCTTTAACATGGATACATTCTTCAACGACAGAACTTATCTCGATCTCAGCATTGGTTATCCCATAAACGATTTTCAGTACCTGGTATACAACATCGGCTACGATTACGAAACCGACACATTTCAGCAGACGATTTCCTACGAATCGAACTTTTGATGGGGAGGAAGGATATGGATCTTTTTGAAAGCTTTGTGACTTTCAAACGTTTATTACCAGAACTTGTAGGGATAAGTTACTCCACGCAGGAGAAGTTGCCCATGACCATGACACTTGGATATATCACACCCCATTATGTTGAAACACAACTTGAACATTCTAAGGTAACCTGTTACCTGAGCAAAAAAACTACTTTGAGAGATGAAGTGATTATACGCAATCTCAGTTTCTCTATGCGAAATTTCTTCTCTCAGATCACCGAGGATCTGAAAGAACTGACTGTTCCCGTGCGCAAATGGCAGGCAGTCGAGCTCGCCGCGCAACTTTCTTCACATCTGCGCATAGACAGATTGCTCAAGAGCATCCAGGAAGGACTCTGCGATCTTTTAGACGCTGAGGCAGCGTCTATCCTACTCTATAATGAAAAAAAAGGCGTTCTGGAGTTCATGGTCACAGTTGGTAAGGTCAGCGGAAAGATAGAAAGAATACCCGTTCCTATGGAATCCATAGCTGGAACGATCTTTCAAGAAGAAAAAACGATGATCTTCAACGATCTCTCAAAAGCCAAACACTTCAAAGGTGTTGATAAAGCATCAGGCTTTATAACGCGCAACATCCTCGGATCGCCTATCTGGCGGGAAAGCGAAAAGATAGGGGTCATAGAGGTTCTTAACAAAAAGGATGGCGGCTTTACTGAATCGGATGCAGAGGTCCTGGACCTCTTCGCCAAACTCATAGGATTCAAGCTTGCAAACGTTAAAAACTACGAAAATGCTTCTCGACGTCTCAAATCCGTTATCCTCTCCATAGCGACTGCAATAGATAAGCGTGACCAGTACACCCATCAACATTCCAACAATGTCACAAATTACGCACTCAACATAGGCCAGAAGCTCGATCTCACAGAAGAAAAGCTCGAAGAGCTCGAGATCTCCTCTCTCCTTCACGACGTCGGAAAGATTGGGATCGAAGATGCCATTCTGTTGAAAGCAGGAAAACTCACAAACGAAGAGTTCAGAAAGATTCAGGAACATCCTAAAATCGGCGCAGAGATAATGAAAAAGGTGCATTTTATAACCCAAAGCATTATAGCAGGAATACTTCAGCATCACGAAAAATTGGATGGGAGCGGTTATCCTCAAAACCTGAAAAATGGTGAAATAGACCTTTTTGGGAGAATTATAGCCGTTGCCGATGTATTTGACGCCCTGACCACCTCAAGACCCTATAAAGATCCCTGGCCCGTCGAAAAAGCCCTCGAGCTGCTCGAAAAAGATGCCGACGCGAAATTCGACAAACGCTGCGTTGAGGCGTTGAAAGAGTATTTAAACGAAAAAAGGGCGGTGTCTTGACCAGCGTGCAGAATTTTATTCCCTATATTAAAAAAGGCGGAGGTGACTCCGCCTTTTTTGGTGCCGAGGGCGGGATTTGAACCCGCACGGGCGCTAAGCCCACATGGCCCTCAACCATGCGCGTCTGCCAATTCCGCCACCTCGGCGCTCGAAGATATTATAAAGGCTATGATGTTACAAGTCAAGTATCCAAAAGTCTGTTCGAAAAATCAAGAAGCAAGAGCATAGTCGATCTTACGAGCGACGGATTGCAAAAGAGTATCCGAGCCTTTCATTGAAACGTTTTGATTAACAGCCTTGGAATCTCTTTTCTTTCTTCTCGTCACACATCTCGGTTTCTAAGTCTTGCGAAACACCAATCGAGAACTTATGCAAATAATTACCGAGCCACAAAGATGTGACGAAATATCGTCTCTTTACTTCCTCCTGTTCCGGTGTAGAGCTTTTACAGTCTTGCGGAGCGCAGAGCACGCGCTGATAAGATTCGATCGCCGAGCCGCAGGTTTTTCGCCTTCTTTCCTTGCAAAACGCACGTGATCACATGTCCTTAACGAGTGTTGAGCGCCTTTCTGCCTTTTCTACCCTTATAAACCATTCCGGTTTCTACGTCGTGGGATGGGCGGAGCCAACGATTATGAAATTAATTATCGAGTCGCAGAAATGTGGTTG
>DPRG01000021.1 GCA_003538775.1 Thermotogae bacterium | reverse complement strand
AGGACGCCAGCCTTTCATCCCACCCTTAAAAGGGTGGGCTTTCCCGGCGGGAGATCGTAAACAGAAAGTAGTTTGCATCGAGCTTTGTTCTCCATCGAGGATCGTCAAAGTAACTTCTGAAAGCCAGTAAAGACATGGCTTGTTCCGCTGCAAGTTGTGATTCGAAATGAGAAGTGTAGAAAAGATGAGTCTTATAATCGCGCTCCCATACAACCTTGCCTGTACCTGTGGAAGAAAAACCAAGGTAGATCACATCACCTTTATAATTCTTCAAAAGCTCCACATCAGTTTTCTCAAAAACGGGTGGCACAATTAAAAGCTCCACATCCTGAAAATCATCCCATACAACTTTGTAATCGATACGGTGTCGTATGAGCTCATGCTGCGCCGCGAAAAACGGCAAAGCAGTCTTGTCCCAATGAAAAGTTAAAGAATCGTACGGATGAAATACTGCTATTTTAGTTGCCCTCTGTCCATAGACCTTGTTCCAAACACCCTTTTCGCCTTTAAACCATTCGTGGTAACGAGCTATTTCAGCTCTCACATCTTTGAACTCATCATCTGTTATTAAGGGCCATTCGTTATTGTGAAAGTATTCCGTACCCTAAGCTGGGAAAGCTCTCACTACAGCGCTTTTCGAATCAACTATACCTGCGATTCCCACGCCTATACCAAGGATCTTTTCTTGCGGAATCTGTGACCTTTCCATGAGCTCTAAAACACGCTGAACGATCCACTCACTCAGCTCCTCTTTCGAATTCATGCGCGGCAAGCTGAGGCTGAGAGAATACGTCACATTCCCATTCAAGTTAGCCAGGACGGCTTCGAAATTTCTTTCCTCGAGCTCTATTCCAATACAATACTTCGCATCAGGAACGAATGAAAGTCTTATCCGAGGCCTACCAGCCCGAGCCTTGGAAGATCTGACAATACCGTTTTCACGAACGTAACCTTTAGAAATCAACTGGGCCACAGCATCGGAAACCACGGGTTTGCTGAGATGAAGTAACTTCGCTATCTCCCTTCTTGAAATCCCATCATGCTTCCTTATAACCTCGAGAACTCGTCTTTCAGTGTCGGTTAACATCCTTCTCCCCCAATTAGTTCGGTTGTTCTTACTTATTCAATGCTAATACCAATTTGTCGCTTCGTCAAATCAAAACATCGCTTCGAATTTGTCATAAACTTTTGGTTAAGCCTACTCATATTCACTAAACGAAGATATTCACACCTCACTGGCCATAATAAAAGTTAATGTGAGCGAACTATTTCCAAAATTCTTTCAAATAAATTCTCATCAACGTTTTTCAATTTCTCATCAAACAGAAACATTTACAAAAATCGTCACAGGGTTCTCTTTATTGGACTCGTTGGGACCATTCGGATCATCAAGATGATTAGCCGCGTTGGACTGGACAAACATGGGAAAAACAACGTTCTGCTATACTATCACTGGTGATAGTTACTATCAGGGGTGATAATTACGTACTTCGACCCTCATCCCAAAACGAGCAAAGAAGACTTTTTCGATCGAGAACGTGAAGTTAAAGAGTTAGGCAGCGCCAACGTACCGTTGATCATGGTACTTGGAACACGAAGAATAGGGAAGACATCTCTCATAAGGGTCTTTTTCAACGAAACCCACACCCCGCATCTGTTCATCGATTGTAGAAGATTCTCCTCCACCAGCGCAAAGATAGAGGATTTCGTCAATATCCTTTCGAGCTCGCTGGAAAAACTTTCAAGAAGGCACAAAAAACTACTCAAGATGCTGAGCAAGGTCCGTGGAGTGAATGTGTTCGGTGTGGAAATGGAGATCGACCCAAAGAATGCCAAAACATCGTTAATAGATCTCTTCCACGAACTTGACGAGTGGTCGGCAGAAGAAGGAAAGCACACCTACCTCGTCTTCGACGAGGCTCAGAACCTGCGATTCTATCGCAGAGCGCATGGTATTTCCTTCAATGAGGTGTTTGGATATATTTACGACAACCTCAGGAATCTCAGAATAGTGCTAACAGGCTCAGAAGTAGGGCTTCTGGAAGAATTCGTGGGAATAGAAAACCCCGTCTCTCCGCTCTACGGACGCTACATGAAAGAGATCTATCTGAAACCTTTCACTCGCGAAACAAGCGTGGATTTTCTCAGGCTCGGCTTCCAACAAGCAGGTATGAAAGTGAAAGAATCACTTCTTGAAAAAGCGGTGGACGTGCTGGATGGCATCACTGGGTGGCTGGTTTACTTTGGAAAAACCTGCCTCGATCTTAAAGAAGTGGACGAGACGGCCATCACCAGCACCTTGAAAGTCGCCAGTACCATGGTGGAATCAGAGCTCCAGGTGCTGTCAAAATGGAGCGAAAGATACATCCACATCCTGAAAGTCATCGCCATGGGAGCCACGGGATGGTCGGAAATAAAAGAAGGCGTTGAGTTCCTCGAAAAACAAGAGATCACCGACGCATCGATAACCAGATTACTGGAAAGGCTCGAAAAGATGGGATTCATAGAAAAGCTTACCACCAGAGAAGGAAAGATTCTCTACCGCATAGTCGACCCGGTCGTCCAGCATGTGGTCAGAGGACGTTAGAACCATCACTGGTGATAGTCACTATCAGGGGTGATTCTGGTGCAACACAAACCGTCTGAGTGTCCAACTGAGGGACGCTTTCGTCACGTGAGGACTTCCAAACTCGCTCCCCAACTCCAGATCTTCCAGATACAATTCTTCCAGGCTCGAAACGCGCTTGGAGTATCTCGAAAGTACTTTGTTCGCCTCTCTGAAGAATTCAAAAACGGGCAACCGCATTTTTCCCTCACGAATGGGATTTTTTATTCTGAAAGCCACGTAATCCCAATCCATTAAAGCGTACCATATTTCCCATATTGTGGGAACTTCTATGCCGTTGATGAACATAAAAATAGGTACCTCACCTACTTTCTTACCGGCGGGCTTCAAATTATTGTGATAAATCCAGATCATCACTTCGGCATCACCTTGTGCAACGCTTCTGGGGTATTGCCTTCTGGTAAACCAGCTTTCCAGCGAGAAATTCACCGGCAAGTTTTCATCATGTGATAACTCATACTCGATTTCCACTGAAAACGCTGGAACAGATTTCAACCGTTCCGGCAAATGTAAAATCGGGGAATCCGTTCTTTTTCCAGCCCACGGTTTATACCCATGGTAGATCTCAGGGTAAGCCCACACCCAGCTTGAAGGATTCAACAGCGTTGCTTCCTCGATCGAACACCAAAAGTCCACTACACCGTCTTTGTAAACAAGCCTCGCTTCCCCTTCATAGCTCTTCAAATTCCACAGGTTTAACTCCATGAGAAACGGCACGCCGGATAAATCTATCCTGGCAGTGGAAAAAGGCTTAACCAGTTCAACTAAGGAACCCTGACCGAACAACAAATTGGCAAATAAAGTGAAAAACAAAAATACGGTCATTATCATGCAAAATCACCCCTCTTTCATTTTACTTCAGGTTTGCAGTAAAACTCTTAACCCAGAAGTCAGTTTTTGTCCTGCAGTTCGACGTTATCAAAAATATTCATCTAAAAAGTGTGCATATAAATATGGAGACTCACGGAAGGGGGCGAGAGCATGAAAGAGCTTGTTGAAAAGCTCGGGTGGGAGGTAGCAAAAACACTTACCATCCCACCACGTGAACCTGAATACGTACCTCCAGATACTCTGAACCTGCATGATGTCACTAAAACACTCTTAGACAACCTACCCAAAGGACTGTACGTTCATCAAGCACTTGCGCTGGAAGAGTACATGTCAGGCAAGGACGTTTGCATAACCACGGGTACAGCTTCGGGGAAAACACTGGTGTTTCACGTGGCGGCTTTGGAAGAGCTGTCCAAGAATCCCGGATCACGCATTCTGGCCGTCTATCCCCTTAAAGCCCTGATCATTCAGCAGCTTGAAAGATGGAAAAAGGCGCTGGAGTCTGTGGGATTGAACAACATACACGTTGACAGCATCACCGGCGACACCCCCATGGACACAAGGCAGCAAATTATCGCTTCTTCAAGGATCCTTCTCATGACTCCCGACACGATCCATTCCTGGATGATGTACAAGGTTTCAGATCCTATGGTGAAACACTTCCTTTCCCATCTCAAACTATTGATAGTCGATGAAGTCCACGCCTACGCTGGGGTATTTGGCAGCAACGCCGCTTTTCTATTTCGCCGTCTATTCCACGCGCTCCATTCCTACGGCGCGTCATTCAGAATAATAGCGGCGTCTGCCACCATCGCCGAGCCGCACACACACCTAAAGAAGCTTTTCGGCCGCGATTTCGCAATAATTGATGAAGACTTCGACAGTTCAGCGCGAAACACCCTGAATATTCATTTCATAAAACATCCCGACGGCGCGAAAATAGATCATTTGAAGAACCTTTTGGAGGCCATTGTTCGCGAAACAGACGAACGCTTTATGGTTTTTATGGACAGCAGGAAACAGGTTGAGCTTCTCGCCACCACGGTGAATCGTGGAAAAGATCACAGCGGCGATGATTCAGAAGATTCCATCAACAGCTTTATAGAAGCTTTCGAGAATTACGACATACTCCCTTTCAGATCCGGATACGAGGAAAACGACCGTCGATTGATTCAGCGGCGACTTGAAAGCGGTAGCTTAAGAGGCATCATATGCACCAGCGCCATGGAGCTGGGACTTGATATTCAACATCTCACCCTTGGCATACTCGTTGGTGTGCCAAGATCATCCACTAATTTCAAACAGAGAATCGGCCGCATCGGACGCAAAAAAGAAGGAACAGTTATAGTAATCAAAAATTCAGATTCTTACAACGATCTCGTTTTCTCAGAGCCCGAAAGAATATTGAACCTTCCACCAATGGAAGGAGCGCTTTACCTTCAAAATCGTCGCCTACAGTACGTCCACACCTTGTGCTTCGCTCGAGCTGGTGGAGAGTACGATCAAATATGCAAAGCTATCGGCCAGGAATCTGAGCCATTCCGTTCACCAGTTGAATGGCCAGAGGGCTTTTTAGAATTATGCAAACAGGAAAGATCCGGAGACATTCCCGAAGAACTCCAGCTAATGAAAGCGGAATCTCAGGACGATCCTAACCATTATTACCCTCTAAGGGATGTTGACATACAGTTCCAGCTGGTTCAGAAAATAGGAGGTGTGGAACTCTCAAGAGGTAACATCTCCTACGAACAGCTCATGCGTGAGGCATATCCTGGGGCGGTCTACTATTACGCTACGCAACCTTTCAGGGTTTGTTACGTAGATGTCCGAAACCACCGAGTGATATTGAAAAAAGAGAAACGTTACACAACAACGCCCACTGTTCTTGCCAACGTGGTTTATCCACGCCTGTCCAGTCCCCTAAAGGTATTGAGAAGAGGAAGCCTGTTACTCGCAGAAGTGAATCTGCAGATTCGAACCATTATACAGGGATTCGTAGAAAGAAGAGGGCCAAACAAAATCAAAAGAGAGTATCCCTTAGAGGAAGATGGTATCGTCTTTCATCAGCAGAACTTCTCAAGATTTTTCTTCACCACAGGAATTCTCATACGCCATCCCAAATTCGATGATATTCCGGCACTTGAACTGGCACGTATCCTCCATTTAGCCTTCCACAGCACCATACCCCTGGAAGCCGGTGACACAAACTACGCTACCGGAAGAAATAAAACACCAAACGCCTTGATGGAGAAAGAAGAAGGTCGCTACGTCGTGCTCTACGACGAAACCTACGGAAGTTTGAGGCTAACTTCCAAACTCATGGAAGATGATGTTATAGTGAGCGTCCTTACTAACGCGATGAAAATATGCGATAAACTCCTGCAAAAGGACAACGAAAATAAAGAATATCAACTGATATTTGGCGCATTGAAAGCCGCGCTCGAGGACGCTAAAAATCCTCCCCAAACTGTTGACGTAAATCCCGAAAGTGGCGCTATTCTTTCAAGCGAGCGTTATGTTAAGATCATCAAACCCGGATCGGTGGGAATCCGAATAGATGACAACGAGGAGGTGAAGGTGCTTAAAGTCTTTTATTCTCCAAAAGGTTTGATGTACGAAATAAAATCCTCTGACTTACAGGTCACGCCCACGAAAATCCCAGTAGGATATGTACAACCCTTAGAAGGAGAATCCGAAATGGCTTACTACGATTTAGAAAGCGCTGAAATAGTTGACAACCCCACCGAAGAATGAATTTTTAAGGGGGGATGATATGCGTACTATCGTGGTGTATGACGTTGAGGAAAAACGTGTGCAGAAAGTTCTCAAATTCTTACGAAGGTATCTCAACTGGGTACAAAACTCCGTATTCGAAGGAGAAATCACCTACACGGAATTCAAGGAGATAAAACAAGGGCTCAAAAAAATAATAAAACCAGAAACTGACTCTGTTATCTTCTACAAATTGAAAGACGCGCCTTATGAAAAAGAAGTACTCGGCGTTGAAAAAAGCAACGTTACGAATCTATATTGAGTGATTAAAGTGTGCATATATCTATGGAGGTGCGCTTATGGATAGCGGGAGCGTTCTCCAAAATATCATAAACACCCAACAAGAACGAATCACCGGGATGCAAGTCAACTACTATCTTTCTTGTCGAACCAAACTGTGGTTGTACTCACATTCCATATCCCTGGAGCACACCAGCGAACTGATAAAACTGGGAGAACTTCTCCACCAGGAATATTTCAACAGCCAGAGGAAAGACGTTTTCTATGACGGTGTGGCGTTCGACGTAATAAAACCCAACAAGCAGATAGTCGAGGTGAAACGAGGCACTCGAGTTCGTGAGTGCGATATATATCAAACACTTTACTATTTGTACTACCTTGAAAAACATGGCGTTAAAGGGTTCACCGCTGTTCTGACATACCCCAGAGCGCGCAAAAAACTCGTTCTCACTCTTGACAACGAAAAAAGAAAAAGACTTGATGAAATTATTCGCGGCATACGCGAAATTGTCAAACAACCTTATCCTCCACCACCAAAGAAAAAGAAATTTTGCCAAGGGTGTGCATACTTCGATTTCTGTTTCGGGTAAGGAGGGGAAATCTTGAAAGACGCTTATTATCTCTTTCAGTCCGGTGAGCTTCAAAGAAAGGACAACACATTGCTTTTGATCTCCAAGTCTGGAAAGAAACAGTACATACCAGTGATGAAAGTTGATTCTGTACATGCCTTTGGAAATATCATTCTGAACTCTCGTTTGTTCGATTTTCTCTCTCAAATGGGTATAGCACTTCACACGTACAACTATCATGGAAACTACTCTGGAACATACTATCCCAAAGACAACAATACTTCAGGATTTCTCCACGTAAAACAAGCTCAACATTACATGGACCCTCAAAAACGCTTAGCAATAGCCGTGTCCATAGTCCACGCGTCTATCCATAACATGATACGCATAATAACACGCTACTCATCAAACGTTCCTATTATGGAAGAACTACAATGCCTTCATGAATTCAAGGAAGCCGCTCTTTCGGCCCAATCAATTCACGAATTGATGGGGTATGAAGGATCCGCGCGCAAGGCTTATTATCAAGCCTTTGCCAAAGCTCTTGGCGTGGATTTTGAAGGAAGGTTAAAACGCCCTCCCAAAGGACGGTTGAATGCGTTGATCTCATTTGGGAACACTTTACTTTATACCGAAACCGTGAGTCGAATCTATCAAACACAGCTCGACCCATCCATAAGTTTTCTACACGAGCCGGGCGAAAGGAGATTCTCGCTCTGTTTGGATCTTACGGAAATGTTCAAACCGGTGATCGTCGATAGAATCATATCAACACTCATCGGAAAAAAGATACTCAACGATTCCGACTTTGACGACACATTTGATGGAACCTATCTCTCTCAAGATGGAAAGCGAAAATTCGTGGAGTTGTTCTCCGGAAGACTCAAAGAAACCGTTACCCATCCAAAGCTCAAGAGAAAGATCTCTTACCGAAGCTTGATTCAGCAGGAATGCTACAACTTGATAAAACATCTTTTAGGCATTGAACCCTACAATGCTTTCAGGGTGTGGTGGTGAGCGCGCCACCGCACCCATTTTTCACAAACTGCTTAACTCAAATGTAATATTTAAAAACCTGGTTATAGACGCTTTCTACAGCTACCAAAAATCCCCAGAAATCCTGATAAACTATTGTTAAAGAGAAAAAATTCACAATATATACAGCGGCTCAAATGCTCTACTACAGATGATCACCTGCTTGTTCTGTTCGCTAATTATTTTACCAAACATCGCGACGTTTGTGAAACAAAAGAACCCTGCATGGATAAAAGCAAGAATAGCTTATGATAATTTAACGCTTAACATTTTTGGAGAAAATGCACTATTTGAGACGTTTATTAACATATCAACTAATTTCATTGAAATTGGCACTTGAAAAAATTTTTCAAAGTATTATAATTCAATTAGAAAATAAAGGGTTTGATCCGAACCATTGTGGGATGGAAACGATGAGAGATCGATTAAAGCTGCATTGAAGAATGAAA
>DPRG01000088.1 GCA_003538775.1 Thermotogae bacterium | reverse complement strand
CGCTCAGCGCTCGTGAAGGTCATGTGATCACGTGCATTTTGTGGGAGAAGAAGGCGAAAATTCATGCGGCTCGGCGATCGTTTGTATGAATGCTTGCTTCGGCGCTCCGCGAGACTGTAAAAGCTCTATGCTGGAACTGGAGAAGGTAAAGAGGCAACATCTGCCACATCCGTGTGGCTCGGTAATTGTTTGCTTAAGCGTTCGCTCGGCGTTCTGCAAGACTTAGAAACCGAACAGTGTGATGAGAAGAAAAAAGGCAGGAGATTCCGGGGCCGTTAGTCAGATCGTTTCAATAAGATCTGAAACAGAGGGGTTAATCTCCGAGAAAGTCATTCGATACTGGCGGGTGTGAGATATAAGATTGGATAAGTTTTTGTATCCACCGTTTGAAAGATTTAACATGCTCCTGCTTATTGATTTTTCGAACGTACTCAATCGGTGGGTTAGTTGAAATACCGTGATACCACGTGAAACGCAACGAAAGAAGCGAGTAAAAGCGCCAGTGTGGAAAGTGTCATGAAGATAAGAGGTGTCATAAGGTTTCTAAAATTCATATCCACAAGCGCGAGCTGTTTTACTACCTTCACCGCAAGTGTCAGTGGAAAGAAGCCGAGAATTTCCCGGAGTTTGTCTGGAAGAGCGGACAAAGGTACAAAGGCGCCGCTGCCGAGTAACAGTACCGCTCCCACAGAGGTGGCCATAAAGACACTCGAACGACGTGACCTGAACATTATAGAGAGTATCATCCCTATGCTCACCGTCATACACACAACCAGAAAGCTGAAAAACAACATCTTAAACAGATTCCCACTGTATTGAACGCCGAGAATCGCGGCGAATGTAAAGATGGCGACAACTTCTACCATCCCCAAAAACACATGGGCAGAATATTTTCCAAGCGCGTAGACCCATGGAGATATCGGAGATACAAGAACTCCGTCGAGGCCTCCCTCTTCTCTGTCTTCACCGAAGGAACCAGCTATGCTGATCAGCGAGATCAACACCGCAGAGGCGATAGCGATACCCGGGAAGACGAGATCCTTCAAATCCGGGGTTTTACCATCGTTATTATTATCTGATGGAATGACCAGTTTTAGTTCAGGTGGTTTTATGGTGGGATCGGGTTCGACGCTCTTCAAAAGCTCCGGTTCAGTGAAAAGAGGTGAAGCTCCAAGCTCGTTTAGGACACTGTTCAGTGTTTGATAGAGCGCCACGCTTAGTTGTGGATCGTCCAGACCAGCAACGAATACGATTTCGCTTGGCTGCTTAAAAAGTATCTTCGCGGCAAAACCTTTCGGCACGATGATGCCCGCGTCTGCCTCACCACTTTCCAGAGAATCGTAAAAACTATCGAGGTTGTCGAACTTCAAAACGTTTTCCCAGCGAAGAAAAGAAGAGACGAAGTCAACAAGATAACGCCCCAGATAGCTGTTATCCTCATTGTAGAAGGCTAATTTCAAAAAGCGAAGCTCACTACCGGGAGTGAAATAAATACCCAGGACCGCTATGGCGATTGGGACGGCTATCATCAGAGAAAGAAGAAAGGGGCTTCTGATATGTCTCAGAAGCTCTACCTTGACAACAGCCAGAAAGCGTTTCATAGTCGTGTTTTATCAAAATACCAGTTTAAGACTCATCCCAATGGGGTATCCTGAATAAAGGAACTGGGAGAGGGAAAAGTAGCGGCTCTCCATCCCCACGAAGAAGTTGAACTCCAGATTCCTCAAGTTAAAGGACGCTCCTGCCAGGACTTTCACGCTTGTTGCCCATTCTTTGAAATCGTAACTTGAAAACCCACCTCGTCCGGACAGGAAAAAGTAAATACCTTTTCTCAATTCAACCCTGTATTCTGAAACAGCGAGAAATACATCCAGAAGGGTTTTTGGCTGGGAAACACCGTCGATCTGCATCGGCCAGGTTCCAACTGCTACTCCCACACCAGTGCGCATCTTCGAATCCACGTCCCACAAAACTGAAAGACACAAACTCACCGCTGAATCCACCGCAATATCCGACGCCGGAGCAGAAACGGTAGGCGAAGTGTTGGGGGAAAGCACATAATCAAGTGTTAAATCAAAACTTAGGGCTCCGAAGAGAGTCGCAGAAAACGAAAATATCGCAAATACTACTATCAGTACTGGAAGTCGCTTCATCTTCAATCCCTCCCGTTCTCTTAAATCATAACACGAAGTACCGGGATTCAGTGCTAAAGTGTCGCAACCTGAATCCGTCACCTTATATCGCGGTTTTTAAAAAACGCTGATTAAAACCTTCCATGGGTATAGGCTATTCACACGACTATACTGATATCCTGAAATATCGGGCACTTGAAAGGGAGAGAGTATAATCTATACAAACGAGACAAACGAAGTGGTAAGCGTGGAGAAGAAGGGGAGGCTTGCAAGCGGAAGATTCATGGAATAAAACGTGCTTTTAGATATAAAGGCAAGTATTCACGAGCTACAACAACCCAAAGTGTAATGCCAACACGGAAAGGTATTTCAGGACGTACAAAGAAGAAACAGTATGGCCGGTTGAAGAGATGAGTTATTCTGAATTGGTGGCTAAGACAGAGGAGTATGAGCGATTTTACAACAACGAGTATCCACACAAGCTCTGAGTTACAAAAGTCTGAGATAGGCACATGAAGAGTACATAAGACTCACAAAGGTTGCGTGATTTTCTATCCAATTTTCGGGGTGCATTACAGGGACATCCTTTAAGTTCCACACAGATCTTTTCATATTCGATAAAGCCCAGGTAGTTTTCACCAAACGTTTTTTTTGACCGTCTACTCACGCTTCGGGAAAGTTTATCTTGAAAACACTATCTCGCCATCTTTGAACACAACGAACTCACCGGGTTGAAATCGCTTCCAGGCTTCACTTGTGAGAGGTCTCGTCGCCACGATGAAACCTTTCTGGGACGGATCCTTTTCGTGGGAAAGGTTTATCTCGAAATCTTCATCTTTTAAACGCACGACACCAAAAGGAGCTTTTCGCTGGACGAAATGGAGATCGTTGTATTCATTCTTGTCATGATAACAGAAAAGATAGTCACCGTCGGAAAACATGCAGTTGAAAGTACCGAGCTCGTTGATTGCCAGCAGTTTTTCCCAAAGCTGATCAAAATCATCTTCTGTCCATTTTCTCACGCGTCTTTCTTCGAGCCAGTTGAGGATATGACAGAATACATGTTCTGAATCGGTTTCTCCAACGGGAGTGAAGTGTCCTGTTGGTAATTCCCAAAAATAATCAAGTGTACCGTTGTGAGCAAAGACGAAATCTTTGCCGAAAAGCTCTCGTTGGAACGGGTGCGTGTTTTTGTGCGCATTTTCTCCAGCACTTGCGTATCTCACATGTGAGATGAAGATCTTCGATTTAATTCTCGGATAATCCCGGAAGAACTTCGAAAGAGGGCTTTCCTTTGCCTTCATAGGTTCTTTGATCACTTGGGCGGATTCGTCGGGATAATAAGCTATCCCCCAACCGTGAGGGTTTTTATCGCTTCTGTGACGAAAGGATCTGAAAGACAAATTCACTCCGACCGGCTGATTGAAAGACATCCCTAAGAGCTCGCACATCTTTATTCCTCCCTTTTATATGATATAATCTCCTCCAAAGGAGGAGCATGCTGGTGGAAATGTTCGGTGAGTACGTGGATTTGGCTGTAATCAGAATCTCTGTAACAACAATTGATTGGTGGTGGTCATATTCCCCCAGATAGCGGGGATATGACCTCGTGCTGTACGCTATCTGAGGGGACCTCTGAATTGAAGAGGTCCCCTTTTATTTTATATGGAGGTGGTTTGTGTGGCAGAGCGAGTGAGAGTGGATTTACCGGTTAAGGAGCTTCCCAAAGAGTGGTACAACGTACTGGCGGATCTTCCTTTTCCACTTGATCCTCCCTTGGATCCGAAAACACAGCAGCCAGTGGATCCGGAAGCGCTCCTTGCCATCTTTCCGAGGTCTTTGGTCGAGCAGGAAGTGAGCGATCAGCGTTACATACCAATACCTGAGCCTGTCCTCGAAGAATACGCCCTTTTCAGACCCACCCCTTTGATCAGGGCAACCAAACTGGAAGAGTATCTGGAAACCCCTGCGCGTATCTACTATAAGTACGAAGGCGTGTCTCCTACAGGCAGCCACAAAACCAACACATCGATAGCTCAGGCTTACTTCAACGCGAAAGAGGGAGTAGAAGAGCTCGTCACAGAAACCGGCGCTGGACAATGGGGAAGCGCTCTTTCATACGCTGGAAAAAAGTTTGGTGTCAGAGTCCGGGTTTTCATGGTGAGGATAAGTTACCATCAAAAGCCTATGAGGAAGTATCTCATGAACTTTTACGACGCCTCTGTAGAACCCAGTCCAAGCAAACTCACAGAGGCAGGGAAGGCGTTTTTGGTGCAGAATGAAGAACATCCCGGCTCACTCGGTATCGCTATCAGTGAAGCCATCGAATACGTGGTCAATTCGACAAAAGCCAAATACTCTCTGGGAAGTGTTTTGAACCACGTTTTGATGCACCAGACGGTGATAGGTCAGGAAGTGGAAAAACAACTTAAGCTCATAAACGAAGAACCGACGATCATGATAGGCTGTCACGGAGGCGGTTCGAATTTCGGTGGATTCATACTGCCCTTTGTTCCAAAAAAGCTTGAAGGAAAAAATATACGATTCATCGCCGCTGAGCCGACATCGTGCCCTTCTCTGACAAAAGGCGAGTACCGCTACGATTTCGGAGATACCGCCGGACTGACTCCTTTGCTCAAGATGTACACGCTGGGTAAGGATTTCGTGCCTCCTCCGATCCACGCCGGTGGTTTGAGATACCATGGAAGCGCGCCCATCATTGCCAGGCTCGTCCACGAAGGAATCATAGAAGCCCAATCGTTCGAACAGGAAGAAACCTTTCAAGCTGCCAGACTCTTTGCGATGCTGGAAGGTATCATTCCCGCGCCCGAATCCTCCCACGCTATTGCAGCCGCTGTGAGCGAAGCCAGAAAGGCAAAAGAAGAAAAAAGGGAAGAAGTGATCGTCTTCAATCTGAGTGGTCACGGATTATTCGATCTTTCAGCGTATGTATAAAAACGCGGGCTGATTCGCCCGCGTTTTTTTGATGGTATGCACCGCACGATGAAATAGCTTTTAAGAGCTCAAGACTTGAAAAATTCCTGACACTTTTTCAGCAGCGTTATCAACTCTTCGGAGATCTTTCTGGCCTCTTCGAACTTCGCCCAGGCTTTTTGTGTATCACCTCTTTCGACCATCTCCATTACACTGATCGCGCTGCTATGAAGCCTTTTATGGGGTTCGTCTATCTTTTTCCAGGACTCCTGAATTTCCATGGGTGGCTTGAAAGATCTATAGAATATACCAAAACCACACTTTTGGTGATCGGTTTCTATATCGTACTCACCGCTTGTGATAACCGCTTCAAGCCTTTTAACCCAGTTTCTGTGAGCTTCGATCGCTTTCTCGAATTCTTTTTTGACATCTTCCGTTGCATAATAGTTGAATTTCGTGAACTCTTCCAGGGTGACAGAAAAGGTGTTTTCAAGATGAGAGATTTGTTCTTCTATATTTCTGGTTTCAGCTGCCATTTTTTCGGTTGAGCTTTCAAGACCGTTCATCGCTTCACTGACTTCATCCACCAGTTTGGTGATGTTTTGAGACGCCGATGCCATCTCTTCTGTCGCTGCGTTCTGTTCTTGAGCGCTGGCTGCAACGTTGGATGCCGCCTCGTCAACATTTCTTGTTTTTCTCAAGACTTCTTCTATCTCTTCGATGGATTGATTGGTTTTCTGAGTAACATCGTTTATCCTTTCAGCCATGGTTAAGATCTCGCTGGAAGTTCTTTCTATTCCGTTCACGATGTCCAGAAGGTTTTTGGATATTTCTTCGGTTGCTTTTCTGCTTTCTTCAGCCAATTTGCGAATTTCATCGGCAACAACAGCGAATCCTTTGCCCGCCTCACCAGCTCTGGCGGCTTCGATTGCCGCGTTCAATGCGAGGAGGTTCGTTTGTTCGGCTATACTGGTAATCGTTTCAACGACGGTATTTATGGTAGAGGCTTGTTCAGTGAGGGTTCTCATATCTTGCGAGACGCTTTCCATGTCGTTTCTAATGGAGCTCACGGTTTCTCCCACGTATCTTATGGATTCCTGCCCTTTTTGTGCCATGTCGGACATTTCTGAAGTGAGGTTACTAAGCTCCTGACTGATACGTGCCAGATTTTGGCCCATCGCGGATATTTCCTCGATACCAGAACTCAACTCTTGTACCGAGGCTGCGACGCCTTCGGTGTTGCTTCTGACCAGTCTGACGCGTTGCGATGACGCATCAAATTCCGCGTCGAATCTTCTTACCTTTCTTCCTAAGCTTTCAAAGCCGGTGATTCCACTGGTGAATGTCTCAAACGTTTTCAGCAGAGATTTTCTCAGTGATTCTAAGAAAGCGTTGAAATACTCAGCTATTTTGCCGATCTCGTCGTTGGTAACAACCGGGAGCTTTTTGGTAAGGTCCCCC
>DPRG01000039.1 GCA_003538775.1 Thermotogae bacterium | reverse complement strand
GGTCGTGTGATCACGTGCGTTTTCTACTTTTAAATTCCTGTAGATCACCGAGCGAGCATCACATTGATGATATAATCAAATTGCGATTGGAGGACGGGAGTATGAGGGTTTTAGGTATCATTCTTGCTGGTGGGATGGGAGGGAACATCTGGCCGCTTACCAGTAAACGAGCGAGTGCTGCTGTACCTGTATTTGGCAAATACAGGGCCATCGACTTCACTCTCAGCAATATGGTGAACAGTGGGATCACGAAGGTGGGAATCCTCACTCAGTACAATCCAAGGAGTCTGATGGATCATTTGGGTTCGGGGAAAGACTGGGATCTGGACAGAAGAAGGGGAGGCCTCTTTATTCTTCAACCTTATCTCAGTAGTGGCTCTGAAAGAATGGGATACCGCGGTACAGCTGACGCCATCTTTCAGAACATGACCCTTTTGAGAAGAGGCGATGAAGACTACGTTCTGATAGGCTCTGGCGATCATATATACAACATGGACTACACGGAAATGATGCGACAGCATCTTTCTTCAGGAGCCGATGTAACCATTGTGGTGAAAGAGCTCGACGAAACCTACAACCTCAGTGAATACGGCATAGTGGAAATTGATGAGAGTGGCAGAATAGCGGGTTTTGAAGAAAAACCAGAAAAACCGAAAACGAACCTCGCTTCCTTAGGAATATACTTCATGAACAAGCATCTTTTGATGGATCTTCTCTATTCAACTGTGCCGCACGGCGGTTATGATCTCCTTCTCGACGTTTTTTTGCCCAATCTCAACCGCTTTCACTTCAGGGCTTATAAGTTCGACGGTTACTGGAGAAATGTGAAGAAAGGCATTCTGGAATATTACAGGACCAACATGTCCGTCCTCGATCCTCAGGTCAGGAAAGAACTTTTCCAATCGAAAAACAGGATATACACCAAACTCAAGGACCTTCCACCACCCAAGATTGGAGCCACAGGATCGGTGCAGAATTCCATTATAGCCGACGGTTGTATAGTGAACGGTCAGGTTCGAAATTCTATCCTTTTCAGAAGCGTTATCGTAAGGGCGGGCGCGGTGATTGAAAACAGCCTCATTTTCGAAGGTACGACTGTGGAAGAAGGTGCACATGTTGTATGTTCGATCGTGGACAAAGACAGTGTGGTTAGAGCGGGTAAGATCGTTAGAGGGAGTAAGGAACGCCCGCTGGCCTTTGAAAAAGCCTCGGTCCTTTGAAAGTAAGGTGAGAAAATGGATACGGTGGCTCTGATACTTGCCGGAGGCCAGGGGACAAGATTGGGGATACTGACGGAAAACATAGCCAAACCGGCTGTACCTTTCGGAGGGAAGTATCGTATCATCGATTTCACGTTGAGTAACTGTGTGAATTCGGGATTTTATACCGTTGGTGTTTTAACTCAATACCGCCCTCATGTTCTGATAAACCACATAGGCATTGGTAGACCCTGGGATCTTGACAGAAAGGATGGCGGTCTCACGATACTGCCTCCTTTTCTGGGAAGAAAAGAAAGCGACTGGTACAGTGGAACGGCCAACGCGGTATACCAGAACATTGGCTACGTGGATCAGTATGATCCACACTACGTTCTCATTCTTTCTGGCGATCACATCTACTCTATGGATTACAACGAGCTTCTAGAATACCACATCAGCAAAAGGGCTCAAGGTACGGTCGCGTGTATGGAGGTCCCCATACAGGAAGCCTCGCGTTTTGGCATTATGGTAACCGACGCGGACGGAAGAATCGTGGAGTTCCAGGAAAAACCGAAAGAGCCAAAGTCAAACCTCGCATCACTGGGTATATACGTTTTCGACTGGCCTTTTTTGAAGGAGGTTTTGATTCAGGACGAAGAGGATCCGAATTCAACACACGATTTTGGGAGAGACATCATTACAAAGCTTGTTAAAGATGAGAGGGTGAAGCTTTACGCCTTCCGTTTTGATGGATACTGGAAGGACGTCGGTACTCTGGAGAGTTACTGGGAGTCAAACCTTGAACTTGCTCGCCCTCTCCCGCCTTTGAATCTTTACGATCCAAACTGGCGTTTTTACACTCACAGTGAAGAGATGCCGCCTGCTTATATAGGCCCCGAAGCGAGTGTGATCGGCTCGCTTGTGAGCGAAGGAGCGGAGGTCTATGGAGTGGTGGAAAACTCCGTTTTGTTTCAGGGTGTTATCGTCGAAAAAGGTGCGGTAGTCCGTAATTCGGTTATTATGACACACGTTAAAGTGGGCCAAGATGCTCACGTGGAAAACGCCATAATCTGCGAAAGAGCGGTTATCGGAGAAGGTGCAAAAATAGGAATTGGACCTGATGCACCGAGCAAACTCGATCCGAGAGTGTACACCGGCAGGATAGCTGTGGTTGGCTTCGACGCAGCCGTTCCCTCGGGAGCTTTCATAGGTAAAAACGCTGTCGTGGGCAATTCGGTGACGTCTGAAGACTTCAAATCTCTTGAGATCGAGCCTGGGGGATTTGTACTCCACAACAGCGAGGAGGCATGACACAGCTTGGATTTCTATTTCGTCAAGGTTTTCCTGCAGTCGAGGACGACGGGTGAAAAAGGGATAGGATACTTTTTTGGAAAAAAGAACGAACCCGTTGAGGTTCGTTTTATCCTTTATCCACGAAAGTATAAGTTTGAGGAAGATTTCGATCTTGAGAACGATGATTATTTCACCTTTGTCAAGAAATTTGATTCCACCTACGCGAAAATAGTGTCTACCTTACCAGACGTAATAGCGATGACACGCGACTTCAATCATTACATTCACCTTCAAATCAGCAAGGAAGGAAGAACCTTTTTCAGTGCAAAACTTCACACTTTGATAGTTGAGAGAGAGTTCGAGGTGCTGCGTGTTACCATCCACGATCTTTTCAAAGAATGGGAGAAAGGAATAGACGTGAACCTCTTTGCCACTCTTTTGAGCTATGAATCCCTCTCACGGTTAGCTTCGGAGCACACCACACTGGAAGAAACGATAAAGTCTGTCCTTGATCGCCCGGATGTTAAAGATCTTCCGGAGATTTATCCACTCATAGATCCCACGAAAGGCAAGAGTATCGACGAGATAGAAGTTGGAAGCGGTCTTTATTTTGTAATACTCGATCCGAAAAATCATCTGGAAGAGTTGAAGTCGGAATTTCCCAAACACTTTGACGAAGAGGGTAACAACACTATACCTTTCAAAGGGGTGTTGATATCCAAGGAATTCATTTCATTAAGGGACCCTTCCTTTATGTTAATAAAGATCGGTATCGGCGAAAACCATGTCGGAAAGGCCGTTATAAGTAGAAGTTTGAGGCTTCTCACAAGTGAAGAGAGGTTGATAATACCTTCGAGTCGCGTGGAGAAAGAACAAACAGTCTTAACAGGGGTCCCTCAGGAGAAGCAGGTCAAAATGGGACAGGAAGGGATGAGCTTAGGCGATTGGATCGCGGCAATTTCGGTGTCACTGCTTGTGGTTGCTGTGGCACTGATCATCGCTTATTTTTTCTTTTGAAAGACGGCTGGAGTGTCCTTTTCACCTTTATAGCAGTGGCTGTTGGTAGCCTGGTATCGTTAATGGCCATGATTTTCTGGCATCAGACGCTTTTGACTCTGCAACGCACATGGGAGTTCAGAGCCATAGGTACAACGCTGGAAAGCGCGATTCACCGCTCCATGGCTGGCGTCACCGGAAGTTACGAAGAGAATGGCTTTTTTGTTAATATAGAAAAGGTGTCTTCCTCCACGGTACTCATTGAGATAAAAGGATCGAAACTGGAGAAAAGCTACGTTCTTTCTTTAACGGATGGTGAAGAAGATTGAGGATAAGAATCTCGGCTGGAACAGCGAAGATGCTGGGATTGAAAAATCTGAAAATGGATGTCCCATTGGCCACGGCATACCTTATGGTAGGCGAACGTTGCGTCTATGACTGCGCTTACTGCGCTCAGGCAAGGAACGCAAAAGTCGGTCGCAGAAACCTGCTTTCCCGTATAATCTGGCCGCAGTACAACCTCGAAGAAGTATTACATTCCTTACACAATGCACCTTTTAAGCGAATCTGCATCCAGGTTGTCAACTCTCCGGGGTACTTCGAGAGCTTGATATGGGTTATCAGATCGCTTCCTAAGAAGATCCCCGTTTCCGTTTCGATAAGGACCTTAAATCTTCAACAGCTGAAGGCGCTCTTTGACGAGGGTGTGGATAGAGTTGGATTGCCTCTGGATGTTGCGTCGCCCTCGCTGTATGAAAAGCTAAGAGGAGGCGACTTCAATACAGCTCGCTCCTTCATCGTAGAATCGGCGCATCGTTTTCCGGGAAAGATCAGCACACATATCATCGTCGGACTTGGAGAAACCGACAGAGAAATACTCGAAGTCATACAGGAGTTTCTTGACGAGGGAATCCTGGTGAGCCTTTTCGCTTTCACTCCTGTAAAGGGAACGAAGATGGAATCTTATCCTCCTCCACCACTTGATAGGTATAGAAAAATTCAGACGGCGTTTTATTTGATGAGAAAGGGTTTCGTACATTTTCATGAGCTGGAATTTTCAGCCGATGGGAGTTTGATCACATCCTTGGATTTGTCCACAGAAGATCGAAAGAAGGCTTTCTTAACTCTGGGATGCCCGGACTGCACGAGACCTTTTTATAATGAACATCCTGGCGGAACGATGTACAATATCCCGACGAAGGAGGGGTGCAGAGTTGAAGCTTCTGACGTTTAAAGGAGGGGTGCATCCACCTGAAAGGAAAGAACTCGCTTCTTCCAGGAAGATCGAGGTACTTCCTCCTCCATCTGTGGTCAAGATTTTTCTTGCCAATCACGGTGGTGCTCCTGCAAAACCGCTGGTACAGGAGGGGGACACAGTAAAAGTAGGTCAGAAGATAGGAGAGGCATCCGGTTTCATATCAGCAAACGTTCACGCATCACTTGCAGGGGTTGTAAGAGGTATAGAAAAGATACTCCATCCCGTTCAAGAAAAACCAATGGAAGCAATAGTGATTGAAAAAGCAGAGGGAGAAGAAAATTGGGAATTCATCACACCTCATGGTGATTTCAATCGTTTCTCACCCCGAGAAATCGTTGAGCTGATCAAGGAAGCCGGCATAGTCGGGCTCGGCGGAGCGATGTTTCCCACTCATGTGAAACTCACGCCGCCGGAAGGGAAAACGATAGATCTTCTGATAATCAACGGCGCTGAATGTGAACCGTATCTCACCATCGATCATCGTCTGATGCTCGAAAAACCGAAGGAAATCGCAAGGGGTATTAAGATCCTCATGCATGCACTCGGGGTGAAGCGCGCGATCATCGGGATCGAATCCAACAAACCGGATGCGGTAGAAAGTATGAGAGCGGCGTGTCAGGGTGAACCCATCGAGGTGGCTGTGCTGAAGACCAAATACCCTCAAGGAGCTGAAAAACAGCTCATCTACGCTATAAGCGGACGGGTTGTTCCTGCCGGAGGTCTACCCTTAGATATGGGTGTGGTCGTCCAAAACGTAGGTACATGTCTGGCTGTGTACAACGCAGTAGAACACGGAATACCTCTGGTGGAGCGAGGTTTGACGGTCACAGGAAAAGGAGTTAAAAATACCGCAAATCTTGTGGTGAGGATCGGCACTCTTACATCCACGATTCTGGAACATGTAGGTGGTCTTACTGATGATGTGGACAGGGTCCTTTTTGGCGGTCCCATGATGGGTATAGCGATTCGAAGCCTGGACACTCCTATTCTGAAGGGTACCTCTGGAATAACGGCCTTAACTGCGGATGAGGTGAAAGGTCCCACACCAAGAACCTGTATCCGCTGTTCCCGCTGTGTAGAAGCGTGTCCTATGAACCTGCAGCCGTATCTGCTTGATCTGCTCGCCAAAAAGCGCCTGTACGACCAGGCGGTGGAACAGGGACTTATGGATTGTATTGAATGCGGAAGCTGTTCCTATATCTGTCCATCCGGTGTGGAGCACGTCAAATCAATAAAACTCGCGAAGAAGGTTTACAGAGCACTCCGTGGAGGTGGCAAAAAATGAAGTTAAACGTCGTGCCTTCTCCTCACATAAAGACCACGGACAGTGTTCCCAGGATAATGTTTGACGTTATTCTGGCGCTTATCCCTGCGCTCGTTGCCGCTGTGTATTTCTTCGGCGTACGCGCTTTAGTGTTGGCTTTGATTGGAATATTCGGTGGAGAACTACTTGAGATAATCATCATGAGGTATATCAGGGGAATAAAAGACTTCAAACCAGATGGAAGCGCGGCGGTCACCGGGCTACTGCTCGCGATGAATGTGAATGTCGGCCTTCCGATTTGGGTCTTCACCACAGGGTTGATAGCCGCCCTTGTGCTTGGAAAGCATGTGTATGGTGGAATAGGAAAGAACCCTTTCAATCCGGCACTTGTGGGACGAGTTTTTCTGCTTGTTTCCTTTCCGAGCTACATGACCACATGGTGGGCACCAAAATACTGGAAACTTGAAGCTTTGACAACAGCCACCCCTCTCGGTCTTTTAAAAGAGAAGGGTATGGAAGCTGTTGGTTTTTCATACTCTCAGCTTTTTCTTGGGAACACAGGTGGATGTCTCGGAGAGGTAAGCGCTCTTGCCCTCATCATAGGCTTTCTCTATCTTGTGTTCAGAAAGAGAATAAAGATCCTGATTCCTGTGAGTTATCTGGGGGTCGTGTTGATCCTCTCCTCCATTTTCTGGATGGTAAACCCGGAGCGTTTCGGAACGCCTTTGCTACATCTCCTTTCCGGCGGTCTCATGCTTGGAGCGCTCTTCATGGCCACGGATATGGTAACGACCCCTATGACACCGAAGGGCCATTTGATCTTTGGAGCAGGTTGCGGAGTCATAACCATGATCATTCGTTACTTTGCAGGTTATCCTGAAGGGGTCTCGTTCTCGATACTGATCATGAACTCCTTAACACCCCTTATAGACATGTACACGCGTCCAAAGATCTTTGGTAAGAGCATGGGAGTGAGCGGACAATGAGAGAAGTCGTCAAGACGGGTTTGATTTTGTTCATCTTCACCTTAGCGGCTGGTTTGATACTCGGTCTTGTTTACTCCATAACCAGTCCTCAGATTGCCAATGCCGAGCTGAACTTCAAACTCTCGTCGATAAAAGAAGTCATGACAGATCCTGTAACCGGCGAGTTGCTCATCCCACAGAAAGATATCCCAAAGACTCTGGAAGAGCTAAATCAGAAGGTTTTCATGAGTGATGACTCGGGAGTACTCTACACCTCTTCCAGATACGGAGGAAAAGTGCACTCGCCTGCGTACCTCTTCACCTCCCGCGACGGTAAGAAGATCTACGTTCTGGAGGGTTCGGCTATAGGTTATGGTGGGAGCGTGGTATGTGTCGCCGCTTTCGTGAAAGAAGAAGACGGTTTTAAACTGAACGCTCTCCGCGTTACTTCTTACTCTCAGGAAACACCGGGGCTTGGAGCCAAAATCGGAGAAAAGGAAGTGATGGAACGCTTTTATCCTGTCCCGCCTGAGGCTCTCGAGAAGGGTTTGAAGGTTAACAAAGATGCGGGAGTTGTCCCTGTCGAAGATCCTGAGAAGATGAAGTATCTGAGGGAACACGAGGGAGTGATCCAAACGAGCGATATCATGACCGGCGCCACTCTCACTCCCCGCGCAGTTGTTAACACCATAAACACCATGTACGAGTTCCTGAGAGGTGAGGTCAATGAGTGAACTGAGAAACTTCACAAAAGGATTCGTGAAGGAAAATCCCACGTTTGTTCAGGCACTGGGTATGTGTCCCACTCTGGCCACGACGACTTCGGCGGTCAACGGTCTTGGAATGGGGCTGGCCACCCTCAGCGTTCTCACCCTCTCGAACATAGTGGTGTCGCTTATAAGAAAGTTCGTTCCGGAAAAGATAAGGATACCCATATACATTGTCGTGATCGCCTCTTTCGTCACCATAGTGGACCTTGTCATGCATGCATTTACATACCAGTTGTGGAGGACTCTGGGTCTTTTCATACCACTCATCGTCGTGAACTGCATAATCCTCGGACGCGCGGAGGCTTTCGCCTCTAAAAACGGGGTTTTCGCCTCTTTCCTCGATGGTCTGGGAATGGGACTTGGATTCACGGCCTCACTCGTGCTCCTTGGAAGCGTCAGGGAACTGCTCGGAAGCGGAACGATTTTCGGACTCCCCGTGTGGGGAAAGGCGTTCAACGTTTTTGCAATGATACTTCCTCCCGGCGCTTACATCGCTCTGGGCATGCTCGCGGGGTTATTCAGCTTCATCGGTATAAAACGCAGAGAACGCCAGAAGGCAAAATCAGCTTCTGAGAAGGTGAAAGCATGAGGCTATTTCTAATCTTCTTATCAGCTGTGCTGGTTAACAACTTCGTTCTTGCGCGTTTTCTGGGTATATGCCCGTTTTTAGGTGTTTCAAAGCGACTGAGCACCGCAACTGGCATGGGTATGGCCGTTATCTTCGTTATGACACTGGCTTCGGTTATCACATGGCTTCTGAATCTCTTGCTTGTGGCCTTGAATCTTGAGTTTCTGACAACGATCGTCTTCATTCTGATCATAGCCACACTGGTCCAGTTCGTGGAACTCTTCATGAAGAAGAACAGTCCAGCCCTGTACGAAGCGCTCGGCATCTACCTTCCCCTGATAACAACAAACTGCGCTATTTTGGGGCTGGCGCTTTTGAACGTCCTCAATGGTTACAGCCTCCTTGAGACTGTGGTACACTCGGTGGCGGCAGGGGTAGGTTTCACCATGGCGCTTGTGATATTTGCGGGTATAAGAGAGAGACTCGAACTCGTGGATGTTCCAGAATCCTTTAAAGGACTCGCGAGCGCTCTTGTTACAGCGGGGCTTCTTTCACTTGCGTTCATGGGATTTCAGGGGATGGTTAAGTTTTGACACAGATAGCGCTGGAGTCGACGGTTATAGCTCACGGGCTTCCAAAACCGAAAAATCTGGAAGTTGCCCTCGAGCTCGAAGAACTGGCTCGTTCTAAAGGCTGCATTCCAAAGACCGTAGGCATCGTTGAAGGTGTACCAAAAGTTGGCCTCACAAAAGACGAGATAGTCGCCATTGCCACAAAAGACGACGTTTTGAAAGTGGGAACGGCTGAAATATCCCTGGCAATTGCCCGAAAGCTCTGGGCAGCAACCACCGTGAGCGCGACGATGCACCTCGCAAAGAAAGCCGGTGTTGATGTCTTCGCCACAGGCGGCATCGGCGGGGTTCACGGCGGAGAATGGGATGTCTCTCAGGATATCACTGAACTTTCGCGTACCAGGATGATCGTGGTGAGCGCCGGAGCAAAGTCGATTCTCGACCTCAAACAGACCCTTGAGATGCTGGAAACCTTTCAGGTGACGGTGGTAGGATACAGGACGGACGAATTCCCAGCGTTTTACTCTCGAAGAAGCGGCCTTAAGATAATATCGATTGACACCATCGAAGAAGTGGTCGAAGTTTATAAAACGAAGGAACACCTGGACCTTCCGGGGGCGGTGCTCGTTTGCAATCCCATACCGGAAGAGTCGGAGATACCGCTGGATACGTTCAACGAATGGAAGGAAGCAGCTTTGAAAAAAGCTGAACTCGAGGGGATTTCCGGAAAGGCGCTGACCCCTTACATCCTATCAGAGATAGCGCGGATCTCCGGTGGTAAAACGGTTGAAGCGAATGTGGCGCTTCTAAAAAACAACGTCGAACTGGCGTGTGAGATAGCGTTGATGCTACAGGGAGGTGGATATGAGAGAACTACAGATAACTGATAAAGCGAAGGTTATAGCGGTACTTACAACCAGAGACGACTACGCCAAAGAAGAACTGGAACGCCTCGTGGAAACAGCCGGTGGCGAAGTGGTGGATGTACTCTTTTTTACGAGAAAACCGGACCCATCAACTTATCTGGGCAAAGGAAAACTCGAAAAACTCAAGGCTCTCGTTGATGCATACGAAGCCGAGCTGGTCGTTTTCGACACAGAGCTAACTCCATCACAGCAACGCAACCTTCAGGATTTCCTTGATGTAAGGGTCATAGACAGATCGGAGCTCATACTCGACATCTTCGCCATACACGCAGCGACAAGAGAAGCGAAGCTTCAGGTTGAGCTGGCGCAGCTCCAGTATGAACTGCCAAGGCTTGTAGGAGCTGGTAAGGTACTTTCAAGGCTTGGTGGTGGAATTGGTACAAGAGGTCCAGGTGAAACCAAACTGGAGACCGACCGCAGGCGCATTTTGAGGAGAATATCTCAGCTCAAAAAAGAGTTGAAAGAGGTAGAAATTGAAAGGCAGATTCAAAGGAAAAACCGTATCGAAAACCGTGTCCCGGTGGTGGCGATAGCCGGATACACCAACAGCGGAAAATCCACGCTCCTCAAATCTCTGTCTGATGCCGATGTTTTCGCGGCCAATCAGCTTTTTGCCACCGTATCTCCCAAATCAGCGAAGGTAAAACTCCTATCCGGACGCGAGGCTGTTTTCATTGACACGGTCGGCTTTATCGAAAGGCTTCCCCACCAGCTTGTGGAATCCTTCAAATCGACCCTCGAAGAGATCGTATACTCTGATCTTGTGATCGTTCTGGGAGACCTTTCCGATATCAGGCGCTTAAAAAGACAGCTGAAAACTGTGGAACAGGTGCTCGCCGAGATCGGCGCGGATGAAATCCCGCGCCTTCTGGTTCTGAACAAGGTGGATCTTCTCGATCCAGCGGATATCGGCATCGTTCTCAGAGAATTTCCCACGGCGGTTCTGATATCCGCAAAACGCGGTATAGGCATCACATCCCTTTTGAAGCATGTGGAGAGAGCTCTCGAAGAAAAGGAGAATTTGTACGAGCTTTCAATACCCTGGGACAGGTGGGGCGTCTTTGCAAGTTACAGAGACCATGTGACTGTCATATCAGAGCAATATGAAGAAAATCTTATAAAGGTAAAATTCATCTGCTCGCAGGAGTTGTATTCAAAACTCCTATCGTTGAAGCTGGAGGGTGAAAGATGAAAGGAAAAACGATCATCGCTCTTTTCCTTGTATTATCTTTCGGTGTTCTGATAGCGGAGATTCTTTACTTTCCTTCTCCGCAGACCATAATCTCTTCGGGTTTTGGAGAGTTCAGACCCTCTTCATCGGGGCTCATGCCTCACTTCCATCTTGGGGTGGACTTTCCAACCTACGGTCGGGAAGGCGTCGAAATAAAGGCCATAAGCGATGGCTACGTTTATAAAATCGAGATAGACGAAGATAGCATTTACGGATATACCGTTTACTTGAAGAACAGAGATTTCATCTCGCTTTACGCGCACCTTTCTACCTTTGGAGAGCGACTGAAGCCCATAGCTGAATCTCTAAAAAGAGAGTTCCCCAATCAGCGAGTGGAGGTTACCTTCCCTGAAGGCGAGATATTCGTGCGGGCTGGCGAGATTGTAGGTTACTCCGGAAGAACAGGGGATGTCCTTGCGCCGCACTGTCACCTTGAACTGAGAGATCTCGAGAACAAAACGGCCTTAAATCCCATTCCCATTCTGAATGCTGAGCGCCCGGATGATCTTGAAGTTGTTATCGATGAAGTGAGAATAGATGGAGAGGTCTACCCCGCAACTTCAGGTGTTATACCGTTTAAATCTGACATCCCAAAGATAGAAGTTTCCGCGTATTTGACTTACGGTACAACGGTTATAAATCCCTACGAGGTCACCATGAGCATCGATGGAAGGCAGGTTTACAAAATCGCCTTCGATTCCATAAAACTTTCGGAGTTCACAGAGGCATATGAAGTTTACGGCAAGGGAAGCACGTACAGAAAGTACTGGTTCAAAATGTATTCCAACGAACCTCTATCGGTGATAAAGACGAACGCCTGGGGCGATATCCCCCGACTTGCGGATAGAGTGACGGTGGAAGTAACTGTAAAGAGTTTCTGGGATGATGTCAAAAAGATAACCTTTGAGCTGGTGAGACGATGATCTTCAAGCGGAAGAAAGACGTGAGCAAGAACCCGTTTTACGACGAGCGCGACGCGTTCGTTCTCTATTTAAAATGCGACAAATGCGGCGAAGTCTTCATGAGCCACATAAGAAAGACGACGGAGCTTTTTGCGGATTATCAGAACAACAGGTACATACTCAACAAGGAATATATAGGTTCCAGATGTCCCAATCGCATTCAGGTGAGGGCGGTTTTCAAGCCGAATTACAGGCTTGAAAGCTTTGAAATATCCGGTGGAACCTTTATAACCAGAGAAGAATACGAGCAAAATACAGAGATGGGGAGGTGAACGGCGAAAAGCCAGAAAGATGGCGAAAAGACTTTTTACCAGTGAGAGTGTTACGGAAGGACACCCTGATAAATTAGCCGACCAGATCTCGGACTCCATCCTTGATGCCATACTCGAGCAGGACCAGAGGGCGCGCGTGGCAGTTGAAACACTCGTGACCACGGGTATGGTAACCGTGGCCGGCGAAATAAGCACCAGAGCATACGTGGATATCCCAAAGATCGTTAGAAAATGCGTTCTGGAAGTAGGTTACACAAGAGCCAAGTACGGCTTCGACGGTGAGACCTGTGGAGTGATAAGTTCTATCGACGAACAATCGCCGGATATCGCTCTGGGCGTTGATAAGTCTCTGGAGGCCAAGGAAGGCGAAATAGATGCATATGATGAGCTCGAGTTACTGGGGGCGGGCGACCAGGGGCTGATGTTCGGATACGCGACAAACCAGACGCCTGAGCTGATGCCGCTTCCCATAGTGCTCGCACATAAGCTGGCGAGAAGACTCGCGGAAGTCAGGAAAAAGAAAATACTGCCGTTTCTGAGGCCGGACGGGAAAACACAGGTGACGATAGAGTTCGATGAGAACAACAGGCCTGTAGCCCTTCACACTGTTCTGGTTTCCGCTCAACATGATCCCAATGTCACTCAGGCTGAGTTGAAGGAAGCTCTTCTCGAACACGTTATTCGCCCCGTTGTCCCGGAAGAGCTCTGGACGAACAAAACCCGTGTTCTTGTCAATCCCACGGGCAGGTTCGTTCTTGGTGGCCCCATGGCCGACACGGGCCTCACAGGGAGAAAGATCATAGTGGATACTTACGGTGGATGGATTCCTCACGGTGGAGGAGCCTTCAGCGGAAAGGATCCAACGAAGGTGGACAGGTCTGCGCACTACATGGCACGTTACGTTGCCAAAAACATCGTCGCCGCGGGACTTGCGGACGAAGTTCTCATCCAGGTGGCTTACGCCATAGGTGTCGCCCATCCGGTTTCCCTGATGGTTGACACAAGGGGAACAGCTAAGGTGGACGAAGAAAAGCTCCAGAAAGTGGTGGAAGAGATGTTTGACTTCCGGCCGGGTGCTATAATAAGACGGTTCCAGCTTTTGAGACCCATTTACAAACAGACGGCGGCTTATGGTCACTTCGGT
The DNA here is from genome assembly GCA_003538775.1 of Thermotogae bacterium. Taxonomy (GTDB): domain Bacteria; phylum Thermotogota; class Thermotogae; order UBA12178; family UBA12178; genus UBA12178. Next base: position 9,133 of record DPRG01000039.1, on the reverse strand, counting down.
CGGGATGACATAGATCTCCCATGGGAGAGACTCGACGCGGTGGAAGACCTGAAAGCTGAATTTGGAATGTGATAAAGGAGGGTGAGCTGTGGCCAATACGAAATCGGCTGCGAAAAGAGCGAGACAGGCGGAAGTAAGAAGACTCAGAAATAAGTCCTACAAAACGAGATTCAAGAATGCGGTGAAGAAAGTCCTGAAGGCGATAGAAGTCGGAGATGTGGAAAACGTGGAAAGACTCGCTAAGGAAGCCATTATCGCGATTGACAAAGCCGCGCAGAAAGGTGTTATTCACAAGAATCAGGCAGCCCGTAGAAAGTCAAGGCTGATGAAGAAAGTCAACGCATTTCTTGCGTCCGTGAAAGAAGAAACATCCGTGGATGCTTGATTTTTCTATCGCCAACATAATCGATTTTCTCTTTCCGCGCTTCTGTCCTGTTTGCGGAAAGAAAGTGGAATACCGAGAAGTTATCTGCGAAAGCTGTTTGAACGCCTTTGAAGGTCCCTTAACGGGGACCTTTTCGTTTCGTCCTCCACTCGATGGAGTTTACCATTTCTGGTGGTACGAAGATGTTGTGGAAAGAGTGATAAAGATTTACAAATACTCGGATCGTCCTTCATTGGCCAGAGTTCTAGCAATCTGGATCGACAGAACCTTGCGTTATTACTCTCTCAACCTTCCCATCACTTATGTGGCAACAACTCCTGGTGCGTTCAAAGAAAGAGGATTCGACACGATGAAGATGATAGGTGATAAACTCAAGAAAATGGGCTACACCGTTTTAGAGACACTCACTGCGAAAGACGTACCTTCTCAGGCTGGTCTTAACAGATCAGAAAGGCTTAAGAATGTTCGGGGAAAATTCCAGCTGCTCAAACATGTTAAACTCCCACGGGAGCTTATAATCATGGATGATGTGTACACCACCGGAGCCACGCTTGAGGAATGCGCCAGGCTTCTCAAGTCATGTGGAGTCAGACGTGTCATCGGAGTGACTGTGGCGAGAACAGGAGCGCCTGAATCCTGATTGGAGGTGTTGGAATGAACACGCGAAGCTTTGATCTGGTGATACGCAATGCGAGGTTGAGAGACGGCCGAAAGCTTGATATTGGAATAACCGACGGTTTGATCTCCGCAATGGAAGAAAAGCTTTCCGGCGAGGCAGAGCGCGAAATCGATGCCGCGGGCAACCTTGTCACAGAATCCTTTGTGAATCCACACCTTCACTTATGTAAGGTTTACACGCTTCGCATGATGGATGAACTCGCCCTGCAAGACTACCATGGAGGAGAGATGGGAAGGGCGATGAGTGCGATCGAGCTTGCCGCAAGAGTTAAAGAAAAATACGACGAATCGTGGATCCTTCCCAACGTGGAAAAAGCACTGGAGTGGGCCATCAGATATGGTAACACTCACATTCGTGCCTTTGCCGACGTGGACAGTAAGGCCAGACTGGAAGGGGTTAAAGCTCTTCTCAAAGCGAAGGAAAAGTTCAAAGATGTTCTGGAGATTCAGGTTGTCGCCTTCGCCCAGGACGGCCTCGTGAGAGAACCCGGCGCGGAGGAACTTTTGAGAGAGGCGATGAAACTCGGCGCCGATGTGGTTGGTGGAATTCCCTGGATAGAGTACACTGAAAGTGATATGAAACGCCACGTGGAGATCATCTTTGACATCGCTCAGGAGTTCGATAAGGACGTCTCGATGCTTGTGGACGATGCGGGCGATCCTACGCTGAAAACCCTCGAAATGATGGCTGTTGAAGCGATAAAAAGAGGATGGCAGGGGAGAGTGCTCGCACATCACGTGAGGGCCATGGCGCTTTATCCGGAGCCTTACTTCCTCAGACTGACAGCGCTTTTGAAGAAAGCTAAGCTTCCCGTTGTAAGCGATCCACACACCGGACCTCTTCACGCGAAGGTGAAAGAACTGATAAGAGAAGGAGTGCTTGTCTGCCTCGGCCAGGATGATATAACCGATGCGTATTATCCTTACGGGCGAAACAACATGCTCGAGGTCGCGTTCTTAGCTTCCCACATCCTCTGGATGACTTCAAGACAGGACATGGAAAAACTTTACGATATGATCACCGTTGACGCGGCTCGCGCCATGGGAATTGAATCGCATCAGATGAAGGTAGGAAACCCTGCCAATCTTGTGGTTGTAAAGGGTGAAGACGTACTTGAAGCTTTGAGATTTCACGATGAACCTCTTGCTGTTATCAGTAAAGGAAAAACTGTAAAATCATAAACAAACACATCATAAAAGGAGGAACGTGGCTGTCGTGATTACAAGCATCTTCCTACCTCTTGCCGCGGGGTTTGTTGTGGGTATGATCGTAAAGCGGAAACCGAAAAGTATTTTCTTCTGGATATCGCTTCTGGTTCTCCTCTTTTTTGTTGGATATCAAACGGGCTCGGCCGTTTCCGACTTCGGTGCTCTTTATTCGGTGTTGAAAGACGCCGTCGTTGTTGCGCTATTTGCCATAGCTGGCAGTGTGGCTTTTGCCGTGCTTATATGGAGGAAGACAACGGAATGATCCTTCTGGTGCTGGGAAGTACGGGTTTGGGAATCTTACTGGGACTCATCAGGGTAGGTACACCCGGGATCTTCGACAAAGGTCTCGTGTGGTCACTGGCCTTTTTAATCTTCGTGGTTGGCTGGGAGATGGGAAGCGAGCTGGAAATGGTGAAGCGTCTCTTGAAGAGAGGTCCCAGGCTTTTGCTGGTGCCGCTTTTTTCTGTGGCCGGATCTGTGGTCTTCGGAATGTTTGCTGGCTTTCTTTTGGATATCACCCCCATTCAGGGTGCTGTTGTGGCTTCAGGCATGGGCTGGTACAGTTTCACTGGTTCTTTCCTCTCCGCTCAGGGCTGGACACACTTAGGCGCGGTGGCTTTCGCCGCCAACGTGTTACGTGAGCTCTTCACGATACTCTTCGCTCCCTTACTTTCTCGAGTGAGCCCCATCGCTCCTGTCGCATCGGGCGGTGCTACCAGTATGGACAGCACCCTTGGAGTTGTGCGCGTCTTCAGCGGCCGGGAGATGGGACCTGTTTCGTTTCTGAATGGTTTCGTGACAACCCTTCTTGTTCCACCAATCACATACATTCTTTCACGCCTTCTGTGAAACATTGCGGTAATTTGACAGCATCCGTTTTCATGATATAATTTTGATCGCCGTGGCCCCATAGGATAACGGCTAGTCCATCGGATTCTCAGTCCGAAGGTCGGGGTTCGATTCCCCGTGGGGCTGCCAAATTGACAAATCAATTCCGAAACCGAAGGGCGACCATCTGAGTCGCCCTTCTACGTTTTTTCTTTCAGCCTTCCAAGCATGTGTTTAACAATCTCTTGGGGTTATCATAGATTTCGCCAATATGGTGAAAGTGGTTAAAATTTTGAACGTTTGGGGCTGTGCTGGTTTACCAAGGCTGTATCAAGAATTCGCTGTACACTCTAAAACTGCCTACTCTTCCATCTTTGAACACTGCCTCTCCGTTATCCGCTCCTTGTCTATGTCCAGCAATATCGCTCAGTAATAATCTTCTCCAGCCTGTGCTGTCCTCGTATTCCTCACAAAGTTCAAAAGCCAGGTTACGGGCATCCTCATAGCTTCTTCGTCATTCTGGAAGAAATGTAGTACAATACCATTGATCATAGGCCCCGTATCTCTCTCTTTCTGGATTGATTTTTAGAATACAGGGGTTTTTGATGTTTTTACAGCAGAAGGACATGCAATGCAGGGGGAGATAGGCAGATGGCCTGGTTGATTGTACTTTTTGTGATTGCTGCACTACTTACGTTATTCCAGTCAAAAATAAGAGGTTTCATAGGCGAAAAGAAAACCTCGCTTTCCCTGGCGTTTTTGAATTCGGGAGAGTATAAGATCATCAACAACCTGCTACTTTATATCGATGAAAAAACCGTCCAAATCGACCACGTTGTGGTTTCAAGATACGGAGTTTTCATCATTGAAACCAAAAACTACAGTGGCTTGATCATAGGGTCCGATAAGGACACTCACTGGACACAATTTCTTGGCCGGCGAAAGTATAAGTTCTACAATCCTGTAAGACAGAACCACGGGCACGTGAAATCACTGAATAGTCTTTTCTCGCGTCTTGGTTTTGAGAACGTGCGGCTGCTGCCGATAGTTGTTTTCGTTGGTGACGCCAAGCTGAAGGTCGAATCCGATGTCCCCGTGATAACTCTCGATCAGCTCTCTTCAACAATTCGGAGTTATCAGGATGAAGTGATGTCTGAATCAACGCGAGACAAGATTTTCCAGATTTTAAAGGATGCGAATATCAAAGGATACAAGGTTGCTCGAGAACATGTTAAACGCGTGAAAGAATTGAAAAAGAACAAATAACGGTAAGAAACGGTAGGAATTAGAAAAAACATCTCTATTACTTCCTCACCCCATATTTTAAGGTCTGGTATAATCGCAGCAAGACAGTTGGTAATAATCTGTGCTGAGAAACTCTTTTACGTTTACGGTAAGTCAGTTCCTTTTATTGTTTTGTTTTTTTGTTTTTTTTTTTGCACCTTAAATTGACGGACCCTTGGAGGTGACAGAAAATCTCCATTAGAAAGTTCGTTGGTGCTGTTTACGTAGTGATTTTCATCGCATTGTTCCTTATTGCAAGGCAAAATTATTTGCTTTACCATACGATCATAGAATTCTTTGCGATATTCACCGCTTTGTCGATCACCTTGATCTCTAACGCTACACGTGAGTTCAATCAAAACAGGATTTTCATGAAATTCGGAATCGTTTATTTCTTTGTCGCAAGTGTTGACTTTCTCCACACGCTCGCGTATAAAGGCATGGGAGTCTTTCCAAACTGGACAGCAAATCATCCCACTCAACTCTGGATTGCAGGAAGATCGCTGGAAGTGCTGGGATTCTTTCTAATACTGTTTTTTACAAAACTCAGCGAGCGAGTAGTGTTTTCCTTGTTTGGCTTGTTAACAACCTTTCTGATTTTGTCCGTTTGGCTCGGATTCTTCCCAGATTGCTTCATCGAAGGTTCTGGTTTAACGAGTTTTAAAGTATCAATGGAATACATTATGGTCTTTGTTCTTGTCACAATACTCATCAAGACTATCAAGAGCAAGGACGCTTCAATTTCTGCAATTCGAAGACCTATAACTTCAGCCATAATCTTCACGATTCTCGGCGAGTTGTCTTTCACACTCTACACAGACGTTTATGGCTTTTTCAACTTTCTCGGTCACGTGTTCAGATTCGTTTCGTATCTGATGATCTTGAACGGCGTTATAGTGAACTCTTTGAAAGATCCTGTCCGGTCCATGTTGTTCAAACTCAACGAAGAAAGAGAAAAGCTCAAAGAAATAGCCCATCACGACAACCTCACGAATCTTTTCAACAGGGCTTTCTTCAACGAATGGATTCAACGGCAAGTTCGACTTGCACAGCTCCAAAAAGTTCCTATGTCTTTTATAATGATAGATGTTGACAATTTTAAACAGATAAACGATTCATTTGGTCATCTAATTGGTGACGAGGTGCTCAAGTTCGTCGCAGAATGTATTGCCAGTTCTACTCGTTCTTCAGATTTCGCGGCACGCTATGGTGGGGACGAATTCATAGTTGTGCTCTATGGCGCCGACAAACAACGGGCAGAAGAGATCGCTCAAAGGATACGAGAGAAAATCACAAATTCGAACAAGCTGGAAATGAGCATTGATATCAGCTACGGTGTGGCAACACTTCAACCAGGTGCTGATTACTTAGAAGCTCTCCACAAGGCAGATGAAGCGATGTACAGAATGAAAAAGTCGAAGAAGGGTGTTTCCTGAGATTCAATCCAGAAAATTGTAAATCGCATCAGTATAAAAGCCAACCACTACGAGATAACAGAGAAACGGTGCTGGCCGATCAAACTCCACAAGCTGTGAATTTCTTCAGTCCTCCTTTCCATATCACTGCGGCCAAAGCGAGAACGAGTGCCAGCCAGAATATTTGAAGAAAAACGTTAATGAGGAACTGCGATACAGTTGTTCCATTGAAAAGAACATCCACAGGAGTGTATATCATTAATCTGAATGGAAGTATGTTAAAGACTTTCTGAAACTGTTCCGGAAAAACCCTAAGTGGGAGCAACGAACCCGAAAGTACATTTTCCAAGGTTAAGTAGAACGTTATGATTCCCATGTTTTCGTGTGTATAAAAAGTGAGAAGGCCTATAACATACCATACAGCAAATCTGAGAACGCTTCCTAAAAACGCAAGGAACAGAAACATTAACAACAACGTTAAACCGGGAAGAACTTTAGCCACAATCCCCAAAAGTATGTACGCCACTGGCGTTACAGAAAGCAGATACACAGATATTGTCGCGGCGTATTCCATCAGGTTAACAACGCCAAAAGGAATATTTCGAGCCAGGTAATTGGCTATTTCACCAGAGAAAATCTGCTCTCTTACTTCCCGTGATTTTCGGATGAAAGGGTACATTTGAACTAAAAAAAGTGATACAGTGTAATAGCCGAGAATATAAGATTTTTCCAAATCAGGGAAAGCTCGGTTTTCCAGTACCGACAACCAGAGGAAGTAAACCATGAACAACCGCGCAGGGTATCCAAAAAGTTTCGTGAATAACTCTATTCTGTTTGCAAAGGCTTTTTTCAGGTTCAGCATGTAAGCTTCCCTTGCTATATCTATAAGCCTCACTATTCATCCTCCATAACTTTCGTATCTCTTCATGCCAAGCTTCCAGAGGAGCTTGAAAATGGATAACCACAGCACAATTGTGAAAATCGCTCCGAGTATAAGCGAGGGCAAGGTTCCAATGTATCCCATCTTTAGAGCTATCAAAGCAGGAATAGTGGAAGCGTATCCGAACGGTAAAATGGTGATCATAAGAATGCGAATATAAAGCGGAAAGATCGTGTGAGGATAGTTTACTAACATAACCAGTGAATCCGAAAGTTCATCTATAGCAGTGATCTTTCCAAACCAGAAAGAAGCCGTACTGGTGGACATTTGAATCAAGCTGTAGACAATCACTGCTAAAAGATTAAAGAGCAGAGCCATTAGAAACGATAGAATATCGAGCCTAAGTTTGTAAAAATTAATAAGGATGAATATCCACAAAACAGAAGGAACGGCATTGAAGATGTTTTCCATACGTATATTGAGTATATTCATCAACACGTAAGGCTCTACTGGTTTTGTGAGATATGTATCCAGTCTTCCCGTGTATATCAATCTCCACAACTTCCCGGCAACCGGGAAAAACATCATGGTGAAAACATGGAAAAACTCCGAGAAGGCTGTGAATAAGTACATTTGTCCTATAGTCCATCCGTTGAAAACCTCTATGTTTGTGTAAATGACTCTCCAAAATAGTATGTTTACTAAGAGAAAAAGAGCATTGCCAAGGATACTAAACAACGTTGACGCTCGAAAGTATAGAAGTCTTCTGAAGCTCAGTCCTATGCCGATTTTCATTAATTCAAAATGTTTTCTGATCTCTCGCACCAAATTCCCCCATAAGCCATTCTATTGCCTCCTCATAGTTCATATCTTCCACTCTGAAGGAGGTTATGGTTGCGTTCATCAGGACCTTCTCTTTTATGTGTTCAATCCGTTCTTTTTCATCATGTGGTATTTTAATTACAAGGCGGTTTTCGTACTTTTCCACAGGATAGCCAAATACCATGATGGTTTCAAGGATATTCTCGGTAGGTTCTCTTTCAAACTCTATAACCAGTTTTTTGTACCCCAATTTACCCTTTAAATATCTGGTTTCGATATCCAGTGCCAGTTTTCCATTGTCCAGAAGCAAGATCCTGGTACAGAAATCTTTTATCACAGAAATATCATGTGTTGCTATAAGCACGGTTTTTTCTGAGCCAAAGGGATAGTTTGAAAGAAAGTCTTTGAAAGCTTTTTTCGCGTGTACATCCAATCCTATAGTGGGCTCGTCAAAAAAGAAGAGTGAAGGATCATGGATCGATGCCATGAGTATTTCGGCCTTCATCCTTTCTCCAAGTGAAAGACTTCGAATTATCCTGTTCAACAATTTCTCGATCCCGAAATATTCATCGAAAGTCTTAAGACGATAATTGAACTCTCTCTGGTCCAGCTGGTAGACAGCTTTATACAGTTTTAGACAATCATAAACACTGAGTTCGGGGATAAGAAGGGTTTTCTGTCCAAAAAGAACTCCAATGTTTCTTACATACTTTTTTCTATCAGTGAAGGGATCATAACCCAGACACCTGCAAAAACCTGATGTGGGTGCTATGATACCTGTCAATATTTTAAAAAGGGTAGACTTTCCGCTGCCGTTGAGTCCTAAAACCGCGACTTTTTCTCCATTTGAGACTGTAAAAGACACATCTTCTAAGGCCGTTATGCTTCTGAAGCGTGGATTGAACAACCTGGTGATGAAATTTCTGCTCTTATTATTAGGGATCCGGTAAGTCCTGCTCAACGCTTCTGCTTTTATCAAAAACTCGCACTCCTTTGTCATTCACCAACATACAGCGTAAAGCAAATTTATGCCAGACCCAGAAAGAGATCCATCAATATTTCGAAACGAACCTTTTTGTTACTCACAGAGGAAAGCAAGCCCAGCAGTGACCTCCTCCCACCCCTGAAGTGGGTGGGCTTCCCCTTTCACCGAGGGAAGCTTATGCGGATATAGGGGTTACTCCCCAGCACCCGCACAGCGGCTTCTCTCTCCAGGGGCTTGAGTTCGGACCGGTCCAGCCCTACGGCCTGATCAGGGCTCAGGCCAAGCCCTTTCCTCATGAGATGATAGCCGATGTTGTATACCGTTGTGGCCGATCGTTTCCATCGTTTGCCGTTCATGGTTTTATTATACCACAAATATTAGTTCTCTGCATCATATCTAACAGTCTAAACCAGGACGCCCGCCTTTCATCCCACCCTTAAAAGGGTGGACTTTCCCGTCGGAAGATCGCAAAGAAGATTCTCCGTAACCGCTGTGAGGATGTTTAGAAACTCTGTTTTATGCAGCCTAGCCAACCTGTAAGATGCTGACTCTGCCGGTGGTGCTTCGAGATTAAAAAGATTTCATGTATCCTCCTTGAAAAACTCTGTGTTTTCAACTATGTCCTTACGCACTCACAGAGCAAAACG
>DPRG01000056.1 GCA_003538775.1 Thermotogae bacterium | reverse complement strand
CGCTGAGCATAACTTAGAAACCAAGATGTGTGATATCTTCTTCCTTCTTCGTTGATGCGAGGGAAGGAAAAAACAAGTGACGACACATTATCACAAACAATTCAAGTGCAACGTGTTTCCAGTTTTTAATGTAATGTGTTTTGTAGAATCACAAAGGAACGTTATTATGTTCTATTTAACCATTTTTCTTCCTGTCTTTCAGGCAGAGCGGTGGTTTCAAAAACCAGTCTGTTTTTTATCTTTCTGAAATCACAGATTCCACAACCACTGCAGTTGTAAAAGCGGCAGTCTTTGGTAAGCTCTGCTTTTGAAGCTTTCAGATATTCGTTCCATAGGAAGTCTTTTTTTATACCTGTATCCACGAAATCCCATGGAAGCGCTTCGTTCTTTTCCATCCGGTCAAGATAGACCGACTCGTCTATTCCCGATTCTTTTATAGCAGTATCCCAGTGCTGGACGTTAAACTGATCCTCCCACTCGTCGAGTATGGCCCCTTTGTGGTAAGCGTTCAGAATCACGTCCGAGAGTCTTCTGTCGCCACGCGAGAGAAGCGCTTCGATTCTGCTTTGCTGATAATCTGATACCTTCAGTTCGGAGATTCGCTTCAGTTTTTTCAGTATATCGACACGTTTTCTGTATGTTTCGTAGTCCATAAAACCTGAAAATTGAAATGGTGTATGTGCCTTTGGTATGAAGACAGAAACGTTTACCGTTATTTTTTTAACGATCCTTCTCACTTTTTCCACGAGCTTTACAATTCCTTCCACGTCTTCATCCTCTTCGAAGGGAAGACCTATCATGAAATAAAGCTTCACCTTTTTCCATCCAATCCTGGCAGCCGATTCAACGGCTTCCAGTATTTCATCTTCAGTTATGTTCTTGTTGATCACGTCTCTCAACCGCTGTGTTCCTGCCTCTGGAGCCAGAGTGAGACCGGTCTTCCTCACGGACGCTATGATCTCGGCGGCCTCCTGAGTAAAGCTGTCAACCCTGGTTGAGGGAATGGAAAGAGAGAGTGTGTGATCTTTCATCAAAGGATGAAGCCTTCTGAGCACTTCGTCGATGGCGGTGTGATCCATACTACTCAGAGAAAGAAGCGAAATCTGCTCATATCCGGTATTTTTCACAAGGGTTTCGATTATTTCGCTTATTTTTTCGGGGGAAAGCTCCCGCACGGGTCTGTAGATCATTCCGGCCTGGCAGAATCTGCAGCCACGTGTACACCCCCTCATGATTTCCACAATGCCACGGTCGTGCACTACCTCCATGTAAGGAACAACCTGTTTCACCGGTTGGTACCAGGGTGATGGAACGCGCCTCATCTTCACTTTCGCGTTTTCTGGGATCGTGAACCGTCCTTTCACTCCCATGCTACAAAGCGAAGGAACGTAAACTCCTTCTACCTCTGAGAGTTTTTCGAGGCGTTTTCTTCTGGGTTCACTTTTCACGGAGAAGATGATTTGTGAAATTTCGATCGCCACTTCTTCACCATCGCCGATAACAAAAGCGTCTATAAAGGGAGCGACTGGCTCTGGATTCGTTGTGCACGGGCCGCCAGCCACCACAATGGGATCGCCATCAGATCTGTCTTTTGATAATAAGGGTATTCCCGCCAGATCGAGCGCGGCAAGAAGAGAAGTGTACGAAAGTTCATACTGTAGAGAAAAACCGATCACGTCGAAAGAGCGAGCAGGAGTCTTCGTTTCTAAGGAAAAGAGCGGCACGCCGGCTTTCTTCATTTCTCTCATCATGTCTGGCCATGGCAGGAAAGCGCGTTCGGCGAAGATCCATTCCTGTTCGTTCAACAGGTGGTAGAGTATCCGCAGTCCATAATGAGACATTCCAACTTCGTAAGTGTCGGGGAAGACGAGTAGAAAACGCAAACGCCCAGCCGGGTTTTTTCTGATACTGCTTGGCTCCCCACCTATATATCGGCTGGGCTTTCTCACATTCAAAAGAACTTCATTGAGAAATCTTTCTATTTCTATCACGACATCTCTCCTGCGAAGAAACAGGCGACTTTCTGGCCTTCTTCAACCTCCTGCAAAGGAGGTTCTTCACGAGAACAGATCTCTCGGGCTATCGGACATCTCGGGTGAAATCTGCAACCCGAAGGCGGGTTGATTGGGCTTGGCACGTCTCCCTTGAGAATAACCCGTTTCTTCTTGTGCTCAGGATCAGGTATGGGTATCGCAGACATGAGTGATACTGTGTAAGGATGCAGCGGTCGCTCGAAAAGCTTCTTCTTCGGTGCTATTTCCACTATCTTTCCAAGATACATCACAGCCACCCTGTCACTGATGTGTTTTATCACGCTCAGGTCATGAGAGATGAAAAGATAAGTAAGCTGAAACTCCTTTTGAAGATCTTCCATAAGGTTCAGGATCTGACTTCTTATTGAGACATCAAGAGCGGAAACAGCTTCATCGGCAACAACCAGTTTCGGGTTCAGTATCAGGGCTCTGGCAATACCGATGCGCTGTCTCTGACCGCCACTGAACTCGTGGGGATAGCGCATCGCATATTCAGGATAAAGGCCGACCTTTTGAAGGATATCGGCAACCATCTTCTGGCGTTCTTCTTTGCTGGAAGCAAGCCTGTGAACGTCCACCGCTTCGCCTATTATGTTTCCAATCCTCATTCTCGGATTCAAGGAGCTGTAAGGATCCTGGAAAACTATCTGCATTTTCCTTCTCAAGGCCTTTTGCTTTTCCTTCCGGTTCTCCATAAAACTTCTGATAAAGCGTCCAGCATCACCTTTGTGGTCGTTGAAGTAAACCTCAGCGTAATGTTTGAGCTCGTCCGGCAGCTCCTCCATTTCGTCATGGTTTAGCTGTTTGAATTTTTCTATATAAGTGCGTTTGAGATAGCTCCTGACCTTCCAGCCAGGCAGAAGGTAGGGGGTTATGTCTTCTCCGTTGAAATAAACGCTACCATCTGTGGGGGGATAAAGGCCGAGAAGCGTCATTCCTATAGTTGTCTTTCCACAACCTGATTCTCCAACCAGTCCCAGTGTTTCACCTTCGTATATATCGAAGTCTACCCCATCGACAGCTTTGACCCACGCAACTATCCTTTTGAATATACCGGCGCGTATTGGAAAATGTTTTACAAGGTTCCTGACTGAGAGCATGGGGGTATTTTTCTGTATGGTCTGGCTCATGCAGACTCACCCTTTCTCTGAACCGCAACTGCGGATTCGAGCCTGTCAATATGCCAGCAGGCGCTGAGGTGACCAGGTGATACCTCCACCAGCGGTGGCTCTTCCGAACGGCATTTGTCCGTGGCGAACTCGCACCTTGTGTGGAAACGACAACCTTCAGGAAAGTGGAGAGCATCTGGCACCGTTCCCGGTATGGCGTAAAGACGTTCGTATTCGATATCGAGCCTTGGAATCGAATTCATGAGACCCCAAGTGTAAGGATGTTTTGGGTTTTTGAAGAGTTCGCGAACAGACGCGTGCTCGACGACTTTACCGGCGTACATCACCAGGACACGATCCGACATTTCAGCGATGACACCGAGGTCGTGCGTGATCATAATGATCGACATACCATACTCTTTCTGCAGCTGTTGCATCAACTCCAGTATCTGAGCCTGTATGGTCACATCCAGAGCGGTTGTAGGTTCATCTGCTATAAGTATGGAGGGATTGCATGAAAGAGCCATGGCAATCATGGCCCTCTGTCTCATTCCGCCACTGAGTTCGTGGGGATACTCATCTACACGTTTTTCAGGCTCGGGAATGCCGACTTTTCTCAGCATATCTATGGCGAGCTTTCGTGCCTCATCTTTGGAAAGTCCCTGGTGAAGAATGATCGCTTCCATTATCTGGTCTCCTATCGTGTATACGGGGTTAAGGGCTGTCATGGGTTCCTGGAATATCATGGCGATTTCGTTTCCCCGTATCTTGCGCATCTCACTTTCAGAGAGCTCGAGGAGATTTTTGCCTTTGTATATGATCTCACCGCTTTCAATTCTTCCTTTTTCGTCCAGAAGCCTCAGGATAGAAAGCGAGGTCACCGACTTTCCACAACCAGACTCTCCGACTATGCCAAGCGTTTCGCCTTCGTAAACCTCGAAACTCACTCCATCAACGGCCTTAACGACACCGTCTTCGGTGTAAAAGTACGTGCGAAGATCCTTTACCTGCAGTATCGGCGTTTTTTCGCTCAAAACACTCACCCCTTCATATCCTCAGCCTTGGGTCGAAGATGTCTCTTAAAGTGTCTCCTATCAGATTCCACGCGAGAACGAAAAGCACCATCGCCGTGCCGGGGAAAACGATCGTGTACCAGTATTTCAGCGCTTCGCCATGCGCGCCGAGCATCCAGTTACGGGCATAGTTCAGTATAGCGCCCCAGTCAGAATAACCCTGAGGGGCGCCAAGGCCCAGAAAGCTCAGGATGGCAGCCGTGATCACCAGAGAACCCATACGCATAGAGGCCTGGATGAGCACAGGGAATATCGTGTTTGGAAGCAAATGTCGGATAATGATTCCGGGCGTGCTGACACCTATTGCTTTAGCCGCAAGAACGTATTGTTCTTCCTTCGCTTGAAGGATGTTGCCGCGTATGAGCCTGGCGGTACCCATCCATCCAAAGACGATCATGGCGATCATCACTTTGTCGAGCCCTGTGCCTAAAAGGGTGGTCAACACTATCGCCGCGATCAAAAATGGTATGGAAAGAAAGATATCGGTGATACGCATTAAGATCTCATCGATCCAGCCACCGTAATAGGCGGAGATTGAACCGATAAACAACCCGATCAGCGTGGAAACACCGGTCACGATAAGACCTATCCTGAACGCTGTTCTCGTTCCCCACACGACCCCGTAGAATATATCGCGTCTTTCACTAACACCAAAGGGATGTTCTTTGGATGGAGGCTGGGGATCAGGACTCCATGTAACTATTGGCATCATGTACGGCTCGTATTGGTTGGACGGCTGTGGTGGGGCTATGATGGGAGCGAAAATCGCCACGATCGTGAAGAATATTAGCAGAACCAATCCGAAGACACCAGAAGGGTTTTTGAAAAACTTCTTCAACATGCGCTTGTATTCTTTGTCCACACCCATCACCTCATGTCAAGCGGATTCTCGGATCGATTATGGCGTAAAGGATATCAATGATAAGGTTTCCAAGAACGAGGATAGTGGAATAAAAGAGGACTCCACCCATGACCGATGCGTAATCCAGTTGTGTCGCCGCGGTGGCTATGAAACTTCCTATCCCGGTCCTGTTGAAGACAGCTTCCACAATCACCGTTCCGGAGAGCAGTCCTATCACCATTGCCCCGGCTACCGTGGTAACGGGAATCATGGCGTTTCTTCGCGCGTGTTTGTTTATCACAGTCCGTTCGTCGAGGCCCTTGGCTCTCGCGGTTCTCACGTAGTCTTTTCTGAGTACCTCCAGCATACTGCTCCGGGTTATTCTCAGAAGATAGGCCCACCAGAGCCAGGAAATGGTCAGGATGGGGCCAACAAGATGTCTGAGACAGTCAACGAACACTCTAAACTGTCCGTTGAGAAGTGCGTCTATGCTGGGCAAACCTGTGATGTGTTTGAAGGCGGGAGACTTGAATATCTCCTCTGCCCACAGGCTCATATTGCCCGGTGGAAACCACCCCAGTACACTGTAAAAGATCATCAACACGAAAAGCCCAAATACGAAGTCGGGAAACGACCATCCAACGATGGCGAAAATTCTTATGAAGTGATCGATTGGCGAGTTGTGCCGCACGGCGGCAGCTACACCGAGCCAGATACCGACCCCCACAACCGGAATGAGAGCGTACAGTGCAAGCTCCACGGTAAATGGTATGCGCTTCTTCATTGCGTCGAGCACGGGTTCTTTACCAACGAGAGACCATCCGAGATCACCTTTGAACACACTGGAAATCCACTTACCGTATCGCACGATCAGAGGGTCGTTAAGGCCGTACTTGTCTTTGAACTTCTCCATCTCCTCCGGAGAAAGCTTCTCCGCAAGGTTGGGATTTATATACGCACTCAAGAGCTTGTCGGGCCCAAGCATCTGAAAGAGCCCGAACACGATGAGGGTGATGCCAAAAAGCACGAGCGGAAGCAACAGCAATCGTCTTATGATGTACGCTGTCAAGTCCAAGCCACCTCCAGTGACTGCAAAATAAAGCCGGGGGCAAATCCCCCGGCCAAAATTCTATCATAGATTTTCAGGGTTTATCAGAACTCGATAGAGTACGCGTAGTAGTCGTCGCCCGGCCTCATCGGGTTGTGGTACCAGCCTTTGAGCCAGCTTCTATGCACGCGGAGTCCCAGTGGTTGATAGAGTGCCATACCGAGCGCGTGGTTATACACGACTCTGCCAACGGATTCGTACATCTCCTGCCTTTTTGCGGGATCGGTTTCAGCGACAGCCTCTTCGATCACTTGGTTGAGGGTCTTGCCGCCGAGCTCTTCCAGAGGAGTGGTCACGAATTTTTCGTAGTTTTCACCCTGAGAATGTCCGTAGACACCGTTGGAGTGATAGTAAGTGAAGATGAAGTTGTGCGGGTCTGGATAGTCAGCCAGCCACCCGATGATGAAGGCCGGCAGATAGCCCTTTCTGTACGTGTCCAGGTAAGTCGGCCACTGCACACCTCTGACTTCGATCTTGAACTTCGGATTGAGCTGTTCGATGTAGAATTTCAACATTTCGGCAGCCGTCTGGCGAGCGGAGTTACCAGTGTTGTAAAGAAGCGTCATCTTGAATCCTTTTTCCCAGAGCTGGCCGTTGAACGCTTTCTTAAATTCTTCCCTGGCCTTCAGAAGGTTGAACTCGTACATGGGCAGGTCTGGGTTGTAGCCTATGAGTCCTTCGGGCAAAGCGTACGGCACTCTCTTACCGAGTCCTCTCAAAACCTGTAGGATCATGGCGTCGTAGTTGAAGGCGTAGGAGAAGGCCTTTCTCACATGCTCGTCGCTGAAGAAATCGGGAGGAATGCCTTCGCCATCGAGTTTGCCACTGCCAATGTACTTGCTGTCAGGTTTTACGGACCAGTTGAAGTGGAGAGCTGTAACACTTATTGTGGGAAGTCCCTTGATGATCTCTATACCTTCTTTACCTTCGATCTGGCTGAGGAACTGAGCGGGTACGTAACAGATGTCACCGTCTCCCTTTTCAAAGAGGGCTCTTCTGGTAGCCCATTCGTCCACTCCCCAGATAACGACCTTCTTGATCTTTGCGGGTTCTCTCCAGTAGTTTTCGTTAGCTTCGAGGGTGACCTTCTGCTGTGTTCTGTCCCACTCAACGAGTTTGTAAGGACCAGTTCCATTGGCTACAGCGTAAAGCGGAGATTCTTCTTTCTGGATATCGTGGTACTTCCACCAGGTGTCCGCTTTTCCATCCCAACATCCTACTTCGATGGCCCATTCTTTGTCCAGTATGGCGCTCCAGCTGCTGCCCTGTGCGAGTATAGACATGAATGGCGCGAAGGGTCTCACCAGATGGAAGACCACAGCGTCACCTTCCACTTCGATGGCGGGATCGATGTAGTCTGTGTAGACAGAGATCAGTTTATCTCTGTATTCGGGCTTGGCTTCCCCGTTCTCGTCGATCATGTCACTGTAAGGAACACCGAATGTTTCTTCGACGAAACCTTCAAGGGAGTCGATGCCGAAGAGAGCTTCCCAGAGCATCCACATCGGTCCGCCTGCAGGGTCGAAGATCAAGCCGCGCTCGAAGGAGTACTCCACATCTTCAGGGGTAAGGTCCCCGCCAAGATGGAATTTAACTCCCTTGCGGATGTAAAACTTGTAAGTTTTACCGCCATCGAGGATTTCCCATTTTGTTGCCAATCTTGGAACGAATTCGGTAACACTCTCTCCTTTGTACGCTATGAGGTTTTCGTAAACGTTGTAGATGACTTCACCGCTGGCAGTGTCGTAGGCGTAGTGAGGATCCATGGTGTCGGGTTCACTTATGGTCAGGTCCACCAGCGTTGTTGGATCTCCCTTCACCGCGAATCCAAAGACAGCGAAAGCCATCAATGCTAAAATTACCCAGAACTTTCTCATCCATCACACCTCCTCGATCGGAATTTTCACACCAACAGCTATTTTATCACAGATAGGGCTTTCGATGCAACCTTTTCCAGTAACTGTATTCGAAGTCGTAGTTTAGATTTTTCAGGGATGTAGATGCGGTTCCCAGAGAGATCGAAAAAGTTGCCGAGAGTACTAAATTTTTGAAGCTCCACAGACAATCGTGAAAGTGTGCCAGAAAAGATCTTTGGCGAAAATCCATAACGAGCTTCAGGAGGATTTAACAGGAACGAAATCTTATTTGGGATCATACTTTCCAGTTTCTCGTGGCTTTTGTAACGTTTCGGTGATATCCTGATTTCGTCATGAACATGGAGATGCTTCTGGCCACCGCGGTCTTCCTTGTTACTTACATAATGCTCGCGACGGATAAGATTCACAGAACGCTCGTGGTCCTCCTTGGAGCCTCCTTCCTCATGTTTTCCGGTATATTCCAGAGGCCTGCCGAGGTTTTCAAAGAATATGTGGACTTCAACACCATCTTTCTTCTGTTCGGGATGATGGTGTTTGTGACAGTTCTGAAAGAGACGGGAATTTTCGAGTATATAGGGATCAAGGCGCTTATGCTTTCAAAGGGCAACATGCTGAGACTTTACTTTTATCTCACTGCCCTGACCGCTCTGACCTCCTCTGTGCTCGACAACGTAACCACCATCTTGGTGATCGTACCTATAACTCTTGCAGTTGCCGATGCTACGCGCAGCGATCCCATCCCATTTGTTCTTGGTGAGATATTCTCCTCAAACATAGGTGGAACAGCCACTCTGGTGGGTGACCCTCCAAACATCATGATAGGTTCAGCCGCTGGTTTTTCTTTTATGGATTATGTGGTAAATCTCGGACCTGCTGTGTTGATGATATTTCTGGCGGTGAATCTAACCATCGCCTTTGTCTTTCGAAAACATGTGAGAAAGAAGGTGTTGATAGAAGAACTCGAAAAGATCGAAACGCCCGTGAGCAATCCCGTTAAGTTCCGGATCGCGATTATTTTGATTGCGATGGTAGTGGGATTATTCATGTTTCAGGAGTTCCTACCCGTAGAGACTTCCTTCATAGCGATACTTTCCGCCAGTATTGCCATGCTTCTCCTCGATAGAGAAAGAGTGGAAGAGGTCCTTTCCAGAATCGAGTGGAGCACCATTATCTTTTTCTTTGGGCTTTTCATCGTGGTCGGTGGGCTTGAAGAAACAGGTGTACTGGAATCTTTAGCCCGACAGCTTGTGGCATTTGCCGAAGGTTCCGTGAAGGCCACAGAACTTTTGATTCTCAACGCTTCGGGTCTGGCTTCAGCGTTTGTGGACAATATCCCTTACACGGCGACGCTCATACCCGTTGTGGAATCTTTAAAAAAGATCGATCCCATAACATATGCTAACCTCGATCCTATATGGTGGGCACTCTCACTGGGCGCTTGTCTTGGAGGTAATGGTACCTCGGTGGGAGCTTCTGCGAATGTGGTGGGGCTTGCTATCCTCAAGCGCTACTACGGAAAAGAGGTTTCTTTTACAAAATTCCTCGGCTATGGAATGCTGGTTCTGGCGATAAGCCTTTTGATTTCAAGCATGTACGTACTGTTTCTTTGAACATTTTCAAAGCTCCAGAATGCGCTTGATATCTCGAGGTTCCAGCCTGAATGGAGAGCCTTTCCCCTGATAAAATCCATGTTCTCTTATTAGATGGATCGACAGTACGGAGTAGGTTATCTTTTCATCTGTTTTTCGATTCACCACCGTCACATTGACCTTTGGGAAAAGGCCAGGGTGTTCAAAAGGACATGGAAGATAACCTCGCGTATCATCAACGAAAACGGAAAAACTGTCGTCAACCACCACCCAACTGCCGGGAGCGTGTTCAGCTTTATCGTAGAAGTATTGAAGTCTATCGGCAATTTTCTTGTGTGTGAGTCCCAATTTTCTCACGGTTATTTCGTCATCTAAAATGATGTCTATGAGTTTTCGATCATCACTACCCAGAAAACCAAAATGGGTTATAACACCGGGTTTCATCCTTTCCTGTACTCTATCGTAATCGGGCGTTTGCTTCATTTCGATCACCCCTCAAGCGAATTTATCGTAATAGATGCGGTCCTCACTGATGCCGTAGCGGGTGAGGAGTTTCACACAGGCATTTATCATTCCAGGGCTTCCACATAGATACCCTTCCTGATCGGACGGAGGAAGGGATTTCAGATATTTCTCAGCCACGTCGGTTACCAGCCCTACCTCTCCTTCCCATTCGTCCTCGGGTTTTGGGTCCGAGAGAGCAGGTATGAAGTGGAGATACGGGTACTTCTTCTGGAGTTCATCGTAGAAGTCGAGGTAGAAAAGATCCGCTTTGCTTCGGGCGCCAAAGAAGAAGTATATTTCCCGCTCTATACCTTTCTCGTACATATCCATTATTATGGATTTTATGGGTGCCATACCCGAGCCACCCGCTATGGCTATGACTCTCGCTGAGGTCGGCCTCAAATAAAATTCTCCGAAAGGTCCCACGAACTCTATTTCTTCGCCTTCTTTCATGTGTTCGAAGATGTAGGTGGTTGCAATACCGCCAGGAACTTTCCGAATGATGAGCTCAATCGCGTCTTTTTGAGAAGGCGGCGAGGAAATGGAGTAAGCCCTCATCACACTTTCTTTCACTTGGTCATAAGGAGGTATGATGAGCTGAACGTACTGACCTGCCTTGAACTCTATGCTCAGAGGATCAAGCAATCGTAAACGTAGTTCTCTGATATCGTATGTCAGCTCAGTTATTCTTTCTACAACCGCTTTGAACTTCGAAACAGCGAACAGCCATTCTGGTAGCTCTATCGATATGTCCTTCTTGGCTTTCACCTGACAGGAAAGTCTCACACCTTCTTTCTTTTCGTCAGGTGAGAGATAAGGTTCCTCCGTTGGAAGGATCGGTCCAACGTCCGACAGGACCTTCACCTTGCACATACCACAACTTCCACGACCGCCACATGCTGAGGGAACGAAGATCTTGTTTTCTGCAAGGATAAAAAGCAGCGGTGAACCACCCTTGACTTTAAGTTTTTTCTTTCCTTCGTTGATGTTGACTTCCACTTCACCGTAGTTGTTGATGATCCTGTCTGCCAGTACCAGAAGCACCGCAAGTAGCGTTGTTATGCCGGAAAGGGATAGAAGAGTGACGATCAATGCGCTCACCTCACTGTACCCTCAGGACACCTGAAAACCCTATGAAAGCCAGAGCCATGATGCCTATTATTATCAACGTTATACCGGAACCTCTGAGTGCTACAGGTATATCGTTTTCCCTTAATCTCTGTCTTATGGCAGCGAGTGCAACTATGGCAAGCCACCAGCCAATTCCAGAACCGAAACCGAAAGTCAGCGATTGAATAAGCGAATAGTTTCTTATTATCAGAAATAACGCCCCGCCGAGGATGGCACAGTTAACGGTTATCAAAGGAAGAAAGATCCCAAGATTTATGTAAAGCGCTGGCGATATGCGATCGATGATCATCTCAAGAAGCTGTACAAAAGCGGCTATCACAATGATGAAGACTATGTAGATCAGATATTCGAGTCCAAGGGGAACGAGGATGTAATAATAAACGATGTAGTTGAGAACCGATGTGATCGTCATTACAAAGGTCACAGCGAGTCCAAGGCCGTTCGCGGTCTTTAATTCTTTAGATACGGATATAAATGAACACATTCCGAGAAAGTTCGAGAGGACCATGTTACTCGTGAATACAGCCGCAAACATCAAAACAAAAGGGTTTATAGGTACTCCCATAACAACACCTCACTTCGTACCAGTTCTAAAAGATTTGAATATCCAGAGCACTATGGATAGAACGAAGAAGGCACTCGGCGCCATTATCATGATCGTCCAGTTCACGAAGGATTCGGGTGTCACTTTTACACCGAAAAGCGTTCCAAAGCCCAGAAGCTCCCTCACAAAAGCCACGATCATGAGCACCATCGAATAACCCAGACCCGATCCAAGACCATCGAGGAAAGCGGAAAGTGGCGGATGAGATTGTGCGTAGGCTTCGGCTCGTCCCATTATGATACAGTTAGTTATTATCAACCCGACGTACGGACCAAGAGCGGCTGAAATGGCTGGTAAATACGCCTTCAGTATCAAATCGAAAACGATAACATACGAAGCGATCACCAGCACCTGTACCATCATTCTGATGCGTCTTGGAATGAGGTTGCGGATCGCCGATATAGTCAGTGAAGAAAGTGCTGTAACGAGCGTTAAACCGATCGCCATTATGGCTGTGTTGATCAACCTGTTTGTAACCGCAAGGGCTGAGCATATGCCAAGTATCTGTATGACAACCGGGTTTTCGAAAAAGAGGGTGCGTTTGAAGAGCGCACTAATCTGTTCGTCTTTTCCGTTCATACCATTTCACCCGCCTTCAGGGCTTTGAGGATGGGTATATACTCTTTCAGTCCTTCGTTTATGAGCTTTTCCACCGCGTTAGAAGTTTGAGTTGCCCCGGTTATGGCGTCTACAGATGCGTTCGTATGATCCGGATCGCCCGATGTTCTCGAAGACTTCTGAACCTTTATGAAAGGATAGGTATCGTGAATAGTTTCACCCCTGAACTGCATCTTGAACCAGGATTCGTCTATCCTCCCACCCAGTCCCGGTGTCTCTGATTGTTTCGTGAAACTGATACCAGCGAGGCGTGTGAGGCTTTCATCAACCGCTATGATCGCATATATCGTTCCCCACAGTCCCGGACCGGAATACTTGAATGCGAAGGCCTGGCCTTTGTCTGTTTTCACAAGATAAATAGTTTTCTGTGAATATTCAACCGTTTTAACCTTTTCGCGGAACAGCGTGTCCACTTCCACATCCGACATGCCGACAGTGGAAATGCCCGCCGCTTCGAGAATAGCTTTTTCTTCAACTATCTTCTGTTTGAGAAGAATGGTATCTCTGGTTGCCGCGTTCACAGCACCGAGAAGAAGGGCAAAAAGAGCAGATATGATGAAGGCAAAAAGAATCGTGTAGAGAGGCGAATCTTTTCTCATTTTTTACCACTCCTTGAACTCACCATCACATCAAGTAAAGGAGCGAAGGTGTTACCTATCAGTACTCCGAACATGATACCCTCACTGAAAAGCGAGAAGGTTCTGATGATGGTCGCTGATACTCCTATTATCAAGCCGTATAACCATTTGGCGGCTTCTTTCCTGGGAGCGCTTATGGGATCAGTAGCCATGAAGACGGCCGCAAAAAGCACGCCACCCGAGAGCACCGCATCGAAAACGTTGTAGTTTACAATGCCGGGTAGTTGAAGGATAAGAGTAAGCCCCATCATACTACCCACCGTGGAAAGAATGATCTTCCATGAAGCTGTTTTCGTCAGGATCAGATAAAAAGCCGCTGCAACGATCAACCATTTCGCCGTTTCTCCCGAAGAGCCGGAAATGTTGCCGAAGAACAGGTCCAATCTTTTTAACAACTCGCCCGATTTCAACACCTCAAGAGGAGTGGCACCGGTTGTCAGTTCAGGAGATAACCAGTATTTGAAGCCATTGGGAAAGACCGGAAGGTTCCATTTTGCTGTCAAATACAGTGGAAAGCTAACATACACGAAGGCTCTTCCTACCATGGCGGGATTGAAAACATTCCTGCCGAAACCACCAAACACTTCTTTACCAAAAAATATCCCTATTCCCGAAGCTACAGCGACTATCCACAACGGAGTGGAAGGCGGCAGGATCAAACCCACCAGAAGGCCTGTTACAAAGACAGCCTCGCTGATTTTCTTTTTTTTCATCCGTTCGAATACGTATTCGATGAAAAAACAGACACCCGTTGAAACCAATGTATTGATAAGAACTTTCCAGCCGAAATTCAGTATGGAAAACGCAAGGATGGGAAGGAGAGCGATGATCACCCGACGCATCATGGGCTGCTTCAACATGAAATCTTTCAGAGAAGGCACCTCCCTTGACAGACCTAATTTGGATGGATTCAAAAACATTATAGCATGGGGATCTCGAAAAATGTCTCATTTCGGAGTTACAAAACAGTTTAATGGGTGTGTTTCAATACATTCTCTGGCAGACTCGCCAGCCCCAGACGAGGCGCAAAAATTCGATTTCTGGAGTTTCTATTACGTAATCAACTTTTGAATAACTCTCCCCGGATTTTTCGGCATAATCGAATAGTAACCGGGCTACATCAACTCCACTGCTTATTTTCAACGTTGTAGCTTGTCTCAATTCGTCCTTGTGCAGAAGCAATCCCTTCCTTTCTGTGACGTTTTCCCTTATTCCCAGCGTGAGCTGGAATTCTCCAAACATCTCTGCCAATCTGGCTGTAAGTTCTTTTGTTCTTTCGGATTTCCCGTTGTTCACCGCCCTGGCAATGTGTAATTTCAAACGTGTCGGCTCATCTACGTTGAAAGACTCGAACTCTTTTCCTTCAGCTGCTTCTGTGTAGGCTGCTATGTTGCTGAGAACCTTACAGAAGGGAAACTGTGCTGCGAGTTGTTGTAGGTTACCAGGATTGAGTTTCCTGCGGTTAAGGTTTTCTAAAGCAAGTGCGGCCATGGCACATGCGTTGTGCTTTCTTTCAGAAACAAGTTTTCTGAGAGGTTCCATCTTTGTTTCGTCCCCATGACCAATCAAATGCAACAGCAGGTAAATGGGGAGAGCATCTTTGTATTGGCCCGTTCGTGTTAATTCGCCCAAATACTCCGCTGCAGCATTTTTTTCTGCGCGGTACATGGAAAGCAAAAAGCCCAGCCTTGGATTTCTGAAGATTTCAAACAGGGTGCTGAGGATTTTTTCTGAGTGGAGAAAAGCATTGTAAGCGAAAAGGAGAACCTCTGCAAGAAATAGCATGGCCACAGGTGAACCAGGGAAATCTTTAAGAAGTTTGAACGCTGAATGGAGTGTGATCTTTCCTTCAAAAAGGTTACATTCCCAGAGGTTGTAAAGGAGTTCTGGATCTCTGGAACCTTCGAGTTGACGTGACACCTCGTAGCATTTTCCCTCTATCAGGTTTGAAAGTACTTGTAGCGAGATTCGGCGCTCTATGTTTGCCGAGGACATGGATTTTCTTATCGCCGAGAGGAGATCGGGGTCTGGCGCGTCGTAATCCTGTTCGTCCACGTCTCTTAGGTTTTTCACCTTCGAAAAATCGATGGTAACAGGTTTTTGCCTGCTCTGTGGTGTATATTTCGTGCGACTTTCCTTTTTTTCTCTGGGTTTATACTTTCCAATGCGTTCGAGGTCTCTTTCGAGAGCCCTCTTCAGCTGTAGAGCGATTTCGAGTTTCTTTTTATCTTCCTCAGCCATCGATAATCCCTGCCCTTCGAAAACTGTAAAACCCGTTCATTCCAACAATAACATGGTCCACAAAGGGTATCTCCAGCTCTTTTGAAATACGTTCGAGTTTCTTTGTTATCCTTATGTCCTCTTCGCTTGGATGTGGTTCACCGGAAGGATGGTTGTGAACAAGAGCGAACATCACGGCACCCCTTCTAAGCACCGTCTTGAAAATCTCGGGAATGGATATCAGGCTTGAAGTGGAAGAGCCCAGATGTACATCTTCCTTTGACATCAGTCTCAATTTGGAGTCAAGACAGAGCACCCTAACAACCTCTTTGTCCGGAATTTTCAGGTCAAAACATGACTGGTATATCTTCTCCGGTGTGTTCAATGGCTCATCTTCGTTGAGATACTCCTGAAATAAGCGTTTCCCAAGTTCCAAAGAGGCCTTTAAAGTTATTGCCTTAACTGTGTTTATACCGGGAAAACTCGAAATCTCTTCAACGGATGCCCTTGATAGCTCCCTGAGACTGCCAAAATATTCCAGGATTTTTTCTGAAAGCGAAAATACATCGAGATTCTTGCTACCTGTTCTCAGGATAATCGCTATGAGTTCGGCGGGACTCAGTGCTTCCGCCCCCATCTCAAGAAGCCTTTCGCGAGGTTTCAAGGCTTCCATACACCCCTTCTGTAAAGTGTCTCCCACGTTTTACCTATGGGCAGTCCCACTACATTCATGAAGTCCCCTTCTATCCTTTCAATGAAAAGTGAACCTGTATCCTGAGCGCCGTAAGCACCCGCCTTGTCTTCGTGATGCCGTGAAGAAATGTAAAATTCTATCAATTCCTTGGGAAGGTCGCGAAACTTGACACGAGTTTTTTCATAGAACGTTTCTTCCCACTCCTCGGAAAGCACGCACACTCCAGTATACACGTTGTGCCATCGGCCAGATAGAAACTTCAAATAAGCGCGGGCTTCTTCATCGCTGGAAGGTTTTCCGAGAATTCTTCCCTCACATTCGACTATCGTATCTGCGGCCACTATCACATCCCCCTTTTTCAAAACGCTCAACGCCTTCCTTCTCGCGAGCTCCATTACGCTGTCGGGGAGCTGGAAGTTTTCTATATACTCATCGCATTGTGGGGAACGAACGGAGAATTCAACACCAAGAAAGCTCATCAACTTACGTCTGCGTGGTGAAGAAGACGCTAGTATAAGCACACGATCACCCCGTTAATTCTGTTCAATTAAAATTTCCATGAGTGTTCTTATCAGAACGGCAAATTCTTCTCTGCCAAGCATGAAATTGCGAATAACCACGACACCGCTTCCGAAGGGAACAGCAAAGATCCGTTCCGGCTCTCTTTTTTCTACCACTACGTTCGATTCCAGTGCCAGTTTGGCGATCTGAAATACATGCGCATCGATCCTGCCCATAAGTGGTTGGAGTTGTGAATCGAATACGATCCATTCCATCGAAGATTCATGATTCAACCTGGAAATAGTCGATAGAAGCTTTCCATTCATGTGTTGTTCTGCCTCCGTTTCATAATCGCATCCCGTTTCGAGTATACACAACCGCAGTAATTCTGTCTGTACAGTTTATACATCTTTGCGATTTTCACTGCGATTTCCTGCCCTCCCGACTTTCTGAAGGCGGATTCGAGATACACGGTTTCATTTGTAGATAGAGAATTACCGATGGAGTTCACCATGTTGAGATCTTTGAACCTGCTGGCGGTTAAGGTCGTGGCAAAATATTTTATTCCAAGACTCAGAGCGAGATCGCGAGTGGCCTTGAGATTCTTCGAAATACAAACTCTACATCTCTCGCCTCGTTCTGGGGTGTTCCAGAAAGGAACGGTCTCTCTAAAAAAGTCGATAGGATTGTAAGCTGGCAGAATAGTCGGAACATCCCACATAACGGAAAGTCTCCACACTTCCTGTAATCTCTTTCTGTATTCTTCCTCGGGTTGTATGTTGGGGTTATGGAAGTATCCAATGACACTGTATCCTTCTTCCCGCAATCTTTGCACAGCGGGAACAAGGTCGATAACACAACATATGTGCAGGAGAACCCTTTTCAAGGTGTATCGTTCTCCTTCTCAAAGGTTATGAAAGGTGCAATCTCATTCAGTGTTTTTTCCCCAATGCCGGGAACTTTAAGGAGATCTTCCAGAGTTTTGTAAGGTCCGCTGGTTTCTCTGAACTCCACAATGGCCTTCGCTTTTACCGGCCCGATACCGGGTAACCTTTCCAGTTCCTCCGCCGAGGCGGTATTCACATCGATGACGCCACTTTCGTTGAAAGATTTTGTGAAAGCTTCTTCATTCTGTGCACTCGTCGTTTCTTTTTTAACATCTTTCACGGTAACGTAATTCGATATCTTTTCGAGTGTCTTTTCCCCTATGCCGGAAACGTTAAGAAGGTCTTTGACGGAACCGAAGCCACCCGCAGACTTTCGGTAACTCGTGATGGCTTTCGCTTTAGCGGGACCTATACCTGGGAGAAGCTGAAGCTCCTCTTCACTGGCTGTGTTGAGATCCAGAGGGAAGACCACTTTCTCTGCACTTACCTGTGCGTCTTCCCGTGCAGCGTTATCGGAAGAATCCGCTGTTTGAGAGCTTTTGAAAAACGATCCCGGAATATACATCAACCCGAGCACTATCAAAGCTATGAGAGTTATTATCAAACGTTTTTCCGACATCTGCTTCATCCCGAAAAAACGCACCTCCATGGAGATGTACGATTAAATCATAGCATGAATAAAAGCGGCGGCAAAAAGCCGCCGCTTTTATTCAAACGCTCAAATCATATTCCCAAGGAGAATCTGAGGGACACACCACCTGAAAGTGGAGTTAAGGAAGGATCCAGGTCTAAGGGTTGTTTCGATACCACATACCCCTCCAGAAGTATGGAAATGAAATGCAGGTTAAGCCCTATGCTTGCGGCCTTCCGGTAATAACCGCTGGATTCGTAGCCATAGGAGAGACTTATCGGTAATAACTTCCAGGGAAGCCACGCTGTAGCTTCGATAGCATAGCTATCAGACGAACTCGCACTGCCAGGTGAATACGATCCGTTCAGGGTCAGGTTGATCAAACCCATAGGAAATGTTAAAAACCCGGTGAACTCCATGGGAATGCTCGATTCTTCCGGTTCGGTGAGCGTTGAAGAAGCCACGGAGTAGTCGTAAGTGTAAGTGGCATCTTCAACTGACGGTAGTGTAGCGGTAACAGCGGCATTGGCGTTTGCTTCAAATGCGTATAAGGCTTTTCCGGGTTTTAGAGTTATGTTTCTTACACCCACGCCCCATAGAGGGTACTTATCCCCGTAGGCAATGCCAATGTCGAGCTTGATACCAGCGTATTCATTCACAAAAGTTTGGAAGTCGTTTCTTATATTTTCGAGCTCTGCTTCGAGATTGAATGGATCCACGGCGCTCAATATACGGGTATACGCTGAAAGATTCGCTTCCACGCTCGCCGTCTCGGTACTGGAATTGTAAGAAAACTCCAGGTCGGACTCGACAACGTTTATCAGCGGAATGAAAGCGCTAACATTAGCGCCCAGTTTGATTTTTCCAAGGTTAAGACCGGCGATCACCCCTGCGCCAACCGTCGTCCACCCCTCGAGGAACGTGCCGGAGGCGTAGTGTTCTCCTACCGTTATACCTTCAAAGAGAAGATCGACGATTTCTGAAGGCATACTGAATGCAAACTTCGACTCTGTGAAAACATCAAGTCCCAATCGGATGTTTCCGATCCTTATACCAGCGTCGGCATAGGCGTTCAAGGGTAAAAGCGCTGTCAGATCCCCCGCCAGGATGTTCATTCTGCTTTTGTCGAAGGTGATCGTTGCACCATCGAAGAAATTGTTCCAGTCTTCCACTGTTATCAGGTTTTGCCTTATGGAAACATCCGCATCGGCGTTCATGAAAAGCAACAGGTGTTGATCCCATTGTATCAAGGCTGGATTGCTTCGGGGATCCAACCCCAATGCTGTCAGAGAGAAAAGAAGAATAAGCGAAAGGACGATCGCGAGCTTTCTCATCATTCCTCACCACCTTTCAATTCCACCGTGGTTACCAGGTCGAGCATCAAATCGAGCCATGAAACAAGGGATATCTCGCCCTCTCCGTTTATGGTGTAATGTCCGGCTGGAAGAACGAGTTCAAGGCTGATTACACCGCTTTCCAGCATATTTTCGATCCTGGCGGCGTTTATTTGGATGGGTATAGTTGCTGTTTCATCGATAGTGCCGCTGAAGAGTGTTTCACTTGCAGAAGCCACCGTACCGCTGATGCTTATCCCCGTTGTGTTGTCTATCTGCACTGTAAGGGTTGCACTGTCGAGCACTTCCAGCATGGTGGCGACGTCCGAAAGTTCTATGGGTATCGCTATTTCGGTTGCGATCAGTTCAACATCGTCTTCAAGATCGAAGTCAAGTGGGACTTTCAGCCCGAGAAGGAATGCCATGGAGGATTCGGATGTTATGGTCGCTTCATCCATACTTCCAGTTACGGATAGTGAGAAGTCCCTCGGGAGATCCTTCAAAAGCCTCTTGAGGAAGCCCGAAATATCCGCGAAGGTGGCATCCGAAGATATCGTGATATCCGTGCTGAAACCTGTCCAGCTTGCTGAAAGGGTGTAAGTCGCACTCATTGCGAAGGCAGATGTTTCAATACCGAGGTAGGCTTCCATGGGAAGTGTGTCAATGTTGATTGAGTTCAGGATCTGCGTGGCACTTCCAAGAAGCTCATAGAGGTTCATATCCGTAACCAGTGTTAAATCTACGTTTTGTTCACCTATCACAACAGATTCTATTCCAAGGTCGCGTATTGAAGAAGTGGCCGAGAAAGCAAAATCACTTCCAAGTTCCACGTTTTCAAGCTCCAGATACATGCCGTCATAGCCTTCCGGTGAGGC
>DPRG01000046.1 GCA_003538775.1 Thermotogae bacterium | reverse complement strand
TCAGGCTTAAGTTGACACCCCCTACATCCTGTACCATGTTTGTGTTTCCAATACTTTTTTAAAAAGTGGCGAAAGGTGGTCTTAATTTTTGAAAAAGATCATCGAATCTGGAAGCTTTATATTCTGGCTGCTGGAGTCAGTCGTTCTGGCTTTTGTCCTTTTTATGGGCTGGCTCTTCGCTGGTAAGGCTTTTAGGAAGAAGGTAGAACAATTGAAACTGATGAACAAAAAGCTCCTCGCAGAGCTGGAAGAATCAAAGCACCTTCGGAAGCAGCTTGAAATAACTAACAGAAGGTTTTCAAAGGTGTTAGAGCTCTCATCTCAACTGTCGGATCCAAACGTGAGTCTTGAAGACTACTTCGAGAATGTACTGAGTTTTTCCATAGAACTAATCCCTTCAGCCGAAAAGGGCTCTATATTCTTGAAAGATGATAGCAAGTGGGCGATAGTGGCTGCGGTTGGCTATTCAAAAGAAGAGATCGCTTCGCTGGAATTGAACGTTGCGAATTTTTTCGCACCTTCCAAACCGTCGATAACGAAGAGTCTTAAAGAATGGCACAAAGATCACAACTCTTCCGAGGTGTTCTCTTCCTGGAGCAAGATCTTTGGCAACGTCCGAGAAACCCTTATTGTACCCCTGAAGGATGATGGCAACATCTTCGGGATGGTGAATCTTGACATCTCACAGGAAAGAGCTGATCATTTCAACGATGAGGATATATTGATGGCACAGCGCTTCGCGAAGATGGTGAGCGTCTTTCACTTGCTCAGGGAACACGCTAAACGCGAGGGCCGTCTTCACAACAAGGTGGCTTTGACCATCGCGAAAGCCCTCGAATATTACGACACGTATACCCGTGGTCATTCCGAAAGGGTTGCCAAATACACTTCCTTGCTGGCAGAAAGATTGAATCTTCCTCGAGAAACCGTGAAGCGACTGTACTGGGCCGGGCTTCTGCACGATATAGGCAAGATCTTCATTCCTCAGGCTGTTTTGAACAAGCCAGGAAAGCTGGACGAAGAAGAATACGAACTGGTTAAGATACACCCGCTGAAGAGTGAAGAGTTGATAAGGGAGCTTGAAGGGATGGAAGACATCGCCTTATGGGTAAGACATCACCATGAACGTTGGGATGGAAAAGGATACCCTGATGGATTATCAAACGGCGATATTCCACTTCCTTCACGGATTCTCGCGGTAGTTGATAGTTATGACGCCATGATCACCGAAAGACCATATAGAAAGGCCCTCACCAGGCAGGGTGCAATCCAGGAACTTAGAGAAAATTCACTAAAACAGTTTGATCCCCAGGTGGTTGAAGTAGCGATCACACTCTTTGAGTCCGAATGAAATGCTTTAAAAATATCGATTTGAATAACGCGGAAATATTTAAAATACATGACGGCCAGGTGGAATCTTCAGGTGATTTCCATACTCAGATCATCGACCAAATCCATTCAGGCTTGTGCAATCACACGATCGATCGGTTTTCATAAACCTACACAAGCACCTTCTTCAGCTTCGCAACCCGGTCTCTTCTTCCATGGGATTTAAGGGTTTTTATGAATCTGGAGGTCCTTTCGGATCTGGCAATTGCCAGTAACTCGCCTGATGGATCAAGAACGCGGATATCGGCATCCTTAGGAAAATCCCCTGCTATTTCCAGAACATGAGGTGCGTAAATCTGTCCGCCGTTTTTCACTTTTTCAGCGCCTTCCTCGTCTACTGTAATTGCAGGCATCCAGGCAAGGGCTTCGTTGATAGAAATTATCCTCTCTGGAGAAATATCCTCGACACCCACGGCATCCTCAAGTTTGAACGGTCCCTGCTGGAGTCGTATAAGACCACTCATCACAGCTCCACAGCCGAGACGGTATCCGAGTTCCATGCATAAAGATCTTATATACGTTCCAGAAGATACCTTGAATACAGCTTCCACAAGGTGTTCGTTCAAATCGATCCTTACAATCTCCACGCTGTAGACGTAAACCTTTTTTGGAGGAAGGCGAATGATCTTTCCTTCCCGCGCAAGTTCGTACAGCTTTTTGCCTCTGTATTTCTTTGCCGAATACGCTGGCGGGACCTGAAGGAACTCACCCTCGAGAGACTTGAGGGCTTTTACGATCTCTTCTTCCGTCACGTCGCAGGGGTGTTCTTCTCTGACTTCACCTGTGATATCGAAAGTCTCGGTGATCAAACCGAGTCTGATCTGAGCGTGGTAAACCTTGTCTGAGTGAAGGAAATACTCGAGGATGCGGGTCCCCTTACCGACCCCAAGTATAAGAAGCCCGGAAGCTATGGGATCCAGCGTGCCACCATGTCCTATCTTTCTGACACCAAGTAACCTGCGAGCCTCGTCAACGATGTCGTGAGAAGTTGGACCTGAAGGTTTATTGATCAGAAGAATCCCGTTCATGGATCTCCTCCAGCAATTTGTGTATCTTCACACTCGCTTCTATTCCTTTGTCCTCCCTCAATCTTATTTCCGGGGCAACTCTCAATCTGAGATTCCGGGAAACCTGCGTTCTCAAAAAACCCAGAGCGTGTTCCAGGGCTTCAAATACTTCCTTTTTTTCCTCATCGCTTCCGAAAACACTTATATAAACATCGGCATAACGCTTGTCATTTGAAAGTTCCACGCGGGTGACGGATATCATCTTTCCGGAAAGTCGGGGATCTTTCATTTCAAAAATTATCGAACTGAGCAATTTTGCCATTTCCGACTCTATCATGGCTTTTCTGTATGTAGACATCGTATCTCCTCCCTGAGATTTTCAGTTGAGCCTTTAAATTTTAACACCTTTAAAGTACGAGAGGGAAAATGTCAGATGAAACAGCTTTGTGGTAAAACGAGTATTTAGATATGAAATTCTTTAAAAGGAGGGATTGGTATGCGGAGAGTATTTCTGGTCAGTTTACTGGTTGTTCTGACGGTTTTGATGTTCGGTGTGGCAAAGAACACTGTCATAGTAGGCACCACCGACAAGATAAGGGTTCTCGATCCAGCCGACGCGTATGACTACTTCTCCTGTAACGTTCTTCAGAACATTCTGGTGGGGCTCGTTGGTTATGAAGTTGGCGGCTCCGAAATCGTACCCGACCTGGCAGAATCGTGGGAGATTTCCGACGATGGTCTCGTTTACACATTCCATTTGCGCAAAGGCGCCACTTTCATGAACGGAAACCCGCTCGATGCCAACGCATTGAAATGGTCTTTTGACAGGGTCATCAAACTCCAGGGTGACCCAGCATTTCTGCTTTCTGATATTGTGGATAAAACAGAAGCACCTGATCCCACAACCTTCAAGGTCTACTTGAAGTATCCATTCTCGGCGTTTCTATCGGTACTCGCGTTTACCGTGGCTTATCCTATAGATCCCGCCAGCCATCCTGAGGACAAGATCTTCACCGACGCTCCTGTAGCATCCGGCCCCTACTACGTTTACCAGTGGGTCAGGGATGTCAGGCTTGTGCTGGCTGCTAATCCAAAATACTATGGTCCCAAACCCAAGACCGAGCTTGTTGTTATTAACTTCTATGAGAACGCGAGCACTCTTCGCCTGGCTCTGGAAAGCGGGCAGATCGACGTGGCCTACAGAACACTGGATCCGCGTGACATACTTGCTCTGAAGAACGATCCGAGGTTTGTAGTATACGAAGGCGACAGCCCCGTAATCCGTGAGGTGGTCTTCAACGTAACTCAGGAGCCTTTCACAGATCTTCGAGTGAGAAAAGCCCTCGCATTTGCGGTTAACAGAGAAACGATAGTGGAAGATGTCTTTGCCGGCACAGTGAGACCACTTTACTCTCTCGTCCCCATGGGTATGTGGAGCCATGTCGACGTCATGCCCGAAAGGGATCTCGAAATGGCAAGGGCTTTGCTCAGGGACGCTGGATACAGTGAGGATAATCCCCTTGTGATTGACCTGTGGTACACACCCTCCCACTACGGCTCCACGGAAGCGGATGTCGCTCAGGTGCTGAAAGAAGCCATCGAAGAAACCGGTATGGTTAAGGTGAACATAAAATACGCGGAATGGGCAACTTACATCGACTACTTCGTAAACGGCGTTATGGGAATGTTCCTGCTTGGATGGTATCCCGACTATCTCGATCCTGACGATTACCTGTGGCCGTTCCTCAGCGAAAGCGGGGCCAAATCCATGGGAGCTTTCTACAAGAATCCCGATGTTGAGGAGCTCATGCTTCAGGCCAGGAAAGAAAGCGATGTTGAAAAGAGAACGGCAATCTACAAGCAGGTACAGCAGTACATAGAGAAAGATGTTCCATATATACCGCTCTGGCAGGGCAAGCAGTTCTGTGTGGCAAGACCATATGTGAAAGGTATCGTTCTTGAGCCAACCCAGATCTTCCGCTACTACTTGCTCTACGTGGAGCAGTGAAGCCTGTCAAGCAATGAAAAGCCCCCGCATATGCGGGGGCTTTTGTTTGGAGCAGGCGATGGGACTCGAACCCACAACCTCCGCCTTACCAAGGCGGCGCTCCACCGATTGAAGCTACGCCTGCATCCTCCTGGAGCGGCCGACGGGACTCGAACCCGCGACCCCCAGCTTGGGAAGCTGGTGCTCTACCAGGTGAGCTACGGCCGCACCATGACTAATTCTATCGCACAAAAGCTGTTTCGTCAAGTTCAAGTAAAGTGAAGAGAATGTTCCAGCGTGAAGTTTTC
>DPRG01000129.1 GCA_003538775.1 Thermotogae bacterium | reverse complement strand
CGTTCTTAAGTTGACACCTCTAGTGGACAGGTCTCTCGTCTGTTAACAAAAAAGAAATATTAGCAACGGAGAGTAATGGGTCTTCTATCCTACTTCATATTGGGTTTATTTTTTTCAGATGCCCTGTCCAAAATTCCCTGTTGATTTTCTTAAAACCAATCTCACAGGTAAAGTCTCGCTTTCTGTTTCTTCGTCTTGAATCAATGCGAGAAGCTTTTGTACAACCGTCGAAACAAAGCGTGGTAGGTTTTGATCCACGCTTGTGAGGGACACGTTTTGCCCTCTATATTCAATCTCGGGTATCAAGTTATCATATCCGACTACCATTACGTCCTTTCCCACTGCGAAGCCTTTATCAAGGAGTGCTTTTATAACACCTGATGCCATGTTGTCGGCAAAGCAGAAAAAACCATCTCCTTTTTTTACAGGCAATTCCATTGTGAGGTTGTAAGCGTTCGATTCGGTAGGTTGTATATATATAACCTTGCAAAAATCGAATGGTATATTCTTTTTTTGGAGAGCTTTTCTGACACCGAGCTCTCTCTCTTTAGTCACACGAAAGTCTTTCTCTGTGGCAATACACCACAACCGCTGAATCCCGGTAGACATGAGATGATCAACCGCCAGCATCGCACCTTGCACTCCGTCTGTATCCACGAACACATAAGGGTGTCTGGAAGTGGTTTTCCCCAATACCAGGAATCTCGCTCCCGTTTCCGCAAGAACGTCAATCCTTTTATCGCCGTCTTTCGGTGAGAATACAAGAAAGCCATCGAAAGTTCTCATCAAAGAAAGGGTTCGGAGAACATGAACATCGTTTTTCTCCATATGCATGCTAAGCAACAAATGAAGATTCTTTGCTTCCAATTCTTTCGTTAGAAGATTGAACACTGTTGAATAATAAGGCATCAGGGACATGGTGGAAAACGAATCTCCAACACTCACTAACCAAAGGCCGCTACCTGGCCTCCTCAGCGATCTGGCACCTTGATGGGGATGATAGCCCAGCCTCTTGATAACGCTCAGAATCTTCTCCTGGGTCTCTTTTTTCACCATCTCTGGATGATTCAAAGCCCTGGAGACAGTTGAGGTTGAAACCCCTGTATAAGTGGCTATCTCTTTTATGGTTATTCTTCTCATTTTCTCATCACCCCTTTTGGTGAACCTTATTGCCCGATTCCCATGGAAAGCCCTTCTGTTCTCACTAGCATTAAAGTGAGTGTAAGCAACGCGAATGTTGGTATCATGAGAACCACTACCAGAGCATTGACAGATCCCATGGGTCTGTATCCTGGGCCCGCTATGGCTGAAAATACTACCATTTGAAGAGTGGGATTCTCTGGGGAGAGAACCAGATATGAAAGTACAAACTCGCTGTAGGACCTCAGAAAGACGTTGATGCCGGCCGCCAGCAAACCTCGCTTTGACAGAGGGATTACCACTTTTAAGAAAGTCCTCAGTCTACTTTCACCCAAAACAAGAGAAGCTATCTCGAGCTCCTCAGGTATTTGTTCGATGAAAGGAATCAGCATCAACACGGCATAAGGAAGACACGGTATCAAATGAGCTAAGATAGCCGCATGAAGACCACCTGCGATCCCAAAACGATAGAACAACGCAGCTAACGGGATCCCATAAGCTATCACCGGCAATGCAATGGGAAACATCAAAAGAGCCCTCAAAGTTGTCACTCCGAGCGGACGCTTTCTAACGATTGTATAAGCTCCCATGAATCCCACAGCGAGAGAGATTCCAACCACCGACAATCCAATTATTAAAGAATTTATCAATCCTTCCCAAACATCGTACATTTTGAAAACTCTGCGATACCATTCGAGAGTATACTTTACTGGAAGATATGTGGTGAACCACTGTTTTGAGAAAGAACCGACGATCACATAGCTCAAAGCCAATACGATGTAGCTGCAAAATATACATACAACAATCCATAAAGGCAGTCTTACGGACCATCTTGACTTTAACTTCACCATAAATGCCTCCCGTTATACCGGTTGTTTCCATCTCATCATTCGAAAGAGGATTGCAAGGATGACTGCTTCTATGGCTATCATCACGACTGAAACAGCGCAGGCCATATTCCAGTCGTTCATTCTGAAAGCAAAATCGTAAGCGAGTATGGCCATGGTTTGTTTAGCTGGGTTCCCCAGGACCAGAGCGGTGGTGTATACTCCGAAGGCTCCCACGAAGTTAAAAACAAAAACCGTGATCACTCCGGGAAAGATGAGCGGAAAAGTGATGGTCCAGAATACCCTCCATGGATTTGCTCCCAAAGATAGGGCTGCTACTTTGATGTTAGGATTTATCCCTCTTAAGATACCAGAAAGCATAAGGTACGCAAACGAAGTAGCCCCAATGCTGAGCAGGATTATAACAGCAAAATCCGTGTACAAAAATTGTATGGGTTCTTTCCTTAACCCCAGATCCCTGAGGAATCTGTTGAGCCATCCGGTGTCTCCAAGTACTCCAACAGTACCTTGAATGCCCATTAACGTCCCCATCGTCATGGGTAGCAGGACCAAACGCTCAACAGAACCTTTTGCTTTCGTGACGGAGCCCACCAAGGCCACGGCGATAATAATTCCCAACACGGTTGACAGCGAAGCGACCGTCAGGCCTATTTTCAAACTAACAAAAATCGTTTCCGAGTGACTTGGATTCCCAAAGAACTTTAAGTAATTCTCAAAAGTGAATTTCCCTTCCCTGTCAGTAAGACTCAGGAAAACTCCGTAGAACAAAGGATAAGCAAAAAGAGTGGATAGTATTCCAACAAGCGGGAATAACCCGATGTACCGGGATAGTGCTTTTTTCACGTCAATTCATTCCTCCTTCAACAATCGCACGTTCTCTGGTGGCACGTAAATACAGACACGTTCGCCGCCCTTCAAAGGATGGAAAGTATCTACGTATATGTTTTCACCCGTTTGAGTTACGATCATAGAAGAGAAGTTCATGCCCTTATACGTTGTTATCTGAACAGTAGCAATTAGACTATTCGTCGGTCGCATCCGCTCAACAAGTTGCACATGCTCAGCCCGAAACGCCATGAAAACTTTTTCGCCCTCGTAATACTTGTTCGCCAGTGGAATATTAGCTAAAAATGGTACTCCGAGTTTGTCGACTCTGACGAGCGCACCATCTCCTCGAATTTTCTCAACTACTCCCTCATAGATATTTTTGTAACCCACAAAGTCCGCGACAAAAACAGTTTCGGGTTTCTCGAAGATCTCCTCTGGAGAACCTACTTGTTGGAAATTCCCATTGTGAAGTAGCGCTATTCGATCGGACATTGAGAAAGCTTCCAGTTGATCATGGGTTACGTAAATCATAGTTATACCCGTTAAACTGTGAAGCCGTTTCAGTTCAAAACGCATTTCTTCGCGCAGTTTGGCGTCTAAATTCGACAAAGGTTCATCTAGTAGAAGTACTTTTGGCCGAATTGCTATGGCTCTGGCCAGAGCCACTCTTTGTTGTTGCCCTCCACTTAATTGCTGTGGATATCTGTTTGAAAGTTCTTCTAACTTCACCATTCTCAGTGCCTCTGAGACTCGCTTCTCGATCTCTTCTCTCGGCAGTTTTCTTGCCAGCAATCCATAAGCTACATTCTTCCATACATTCATATGTGGAAATAATGCATAGTTTTGAAACACCATGCCAACTTCCCGCTTATTCAGCGGAACGTTGGTTATATCTGTTCCGTCAAAGAGTACCGCACCAGAGTCTGGATTCAAAATGCCCGCGATTATCCTCAAAAGTGTTGTCTTTCCACAACCACTCGGTCCCAGAAGTGTAAAGAATTCACCTTTGTTTATCCTCACACTTACATTCGACAAAACCCTCAAACTTTCGAACGACTTTGAGATGTCTCTCAACTCTACAGAAGTTGGAATCGCCATGGCACTCGTTCCTCTCCTTGGAAAGTGAAAGTAAAGGGGCCCAGGAGAGGCCCCTCAATCTCCGCGAGTCTCAAATTACCATTTGCCCTTTCCTATGATTTCTCCCCAGGTTTCCGCCAACTTCAGGTCAACCTCCGGAGGAGGAGGCAAAATCACTTTAAAATGTTCAAAGACATAATCTTGTCTGAGCTCCGGTAATGCCCATTTTTCGTATACTTTCCTCAACTCTTCTGGAGCCTTTCCAATATTTACTAACTCGTTGAGAGGAGGTGCAAGATATGCGAGTTTGCGAACCTGTATTTCGGGGCTGGTCATGAAGTCGATAAACGTTAGTGCGGCTTTGATCTCTTCGGGGGTGTT
This sequence comes from Thermotogae bacterium, assembly GCA_003538775.1. Taxonomy (GTDB): domain Bacteria; phylum Thermotogota; class Thermotogae; order UBA12178; family UBA12178; genus UBA12178. The sequence goes on along the minus strand of DPRG01000129.1, from coordinate 1,687 downwards.
CCCTTTTGGAATAGCTGCGAAATGCGCACTGATAATTGGTTTCGTACCTTCCAAAAAATAACCAACGCTGGTATCTGGTGGGATATCACCATTCATGCGCAAAAGCTGGAACCAAATGTTGTACATCGGAAAGATCCATATCTGCCCTTGTGCGAACATTCTTATCATGTCCCCAGTTGCGCTGGGATGGCTCTGAACGTAGGGTTCAATCTCTTGGAGGAACTCCCAGGTCTTACGGAATTCCTTCGGGTTATCCAAATCAGAATATTCAGAAACATCACCAACTAACGGAGGTACACCCCAGAGCCATAACTTACCCGCTCCGGATCTTGGAGAGCCGTAGATGAAACGATTCGGATGTTTTGAAATCCAATCTTTCAACTCCTCAACAGTTTTTGGCGGATTCTTCACAAATTCCGAGTTGTAAACCAGTATTGGACCCGCCGCTTCTACCAGTGTGGGAACACCGAAACCTTCTCCAATAACTGCTGCCTGCCAGGCGAGATCTGTGAGATGTCTCACGTTGGGCATATATGACAAGTAGTGAGGAATAATGGGAAGTAGCAAATTTTCCTGGAGCAGGTATCCCCATATCGGTCCGTTACCCATGATGAGTAGCTCCACGTCGACTTCGTTCTTGTCAAAAAGCCCTGCCTCTTTCTCAGCGCGGAGCTTCGAATAGAACGTTGAATCATCACTCGTCCCATAGATCACTTCAATCTCGGGGTGTGCCTTTTTAAACTCTTCCAGTACAATCTCCTTGTAGAAAAAGTCAGCACCTGCTGTGTTTACCAGGCGAATCTTAATTCCGAACACTGTAACCATGGCCAACAATAAAAGAACTACTACCACTTTTCTCATGCTCTCCCCTCCTCAGGCGTGTTGATAAGAACCCATTCCAATTAAGTCACAAATTATCCTTGTTAAAAACATGTTTACAGCGTTAATCATGCAAACTTATCACCTCATCATATACGAGTATTTCGTCTGTTTTCAGATCTATCACAGTTATACTTCCACTGTATTCATTGGACCCTACCAGTTTGTCTCCCACAACATTTTGTATCGTCCATAGCAATCTTTCTTCCACCATTTTGAATTCACCCGTTTCAACATTGTATTTGAACAAATCCTTTTTGCAAACTTTGCTTGATGTTAATCGCACAAATCCGCTGTTTCAAATAATACAATCGTTTTCATTATTTATTGTAACACGGAATAATGAAATGTCAATTAGTTGTGAGTGTGTTCGAAAAAAAAGCCCTCCTTCCAGTTATAATGTTTGAGATAACACCAACAAAAGAAAGGAGGGCCCTCGCATGAAGAAAAAACTTTCACTGAAACGATTATCCATAGATATGGTTAAAACTTTGTTGCAACTCATCGAAGATGAGCTGGAGGAATCTTCCAGAAAGAGAAATCGCGGAAGGCCAAGGGTGTACTCCGAAAGTTTTATCCTCCTTATTTTCTTCATAAAGGTCATAAGAGGTTACTCGTTCAGAGATACTGTCTTTTATCTTGAAGAGGCGCTCAAGGTGAAGATGCCAGCGATTTCGACGCTTCACTACAGATTTTCCAGGCTGAACATAATGTATTTTGAAAAACTATTCGAGAAGGTTCTTGAAGAGCTTGGTGTGGAGGATACGCTTGATCTCATGGTAGTCGATGGTACAGGTTTTGGATACGA
>DPRG01000038.1:6114-6240 GCA_003538775.1 Thermotogae bacterium | reverse complement strand
GCAAGCGCGAGGGAGGGTGAACGTTGAGCATAACTTAGAAACCGAGATGTGTGATCTATTCCTTCCTTCTTTGTTAATGCGAGCGAAGGGGCAAGTGAGTTACAGTCGGGTGATCACGTGTGTTTT
>DPRG01000038.1:612-5858 GCA_003538775.1 Thermotogae bacterium | reverse complement strand
AGGAGATAAGCGAAGCGCAACTGCGAAAACTTCACACTGGAACACTCCCCGTTTTCTTTCTGGAAGCGATCGTTTGTGAGTGCTTGCGAGAAGGAAAGCATGGTACAACTGCGAAAACTTCATACTGGAACATTCTCTTCCCCTTCTTTGTGTGGTGCTTTGTTGATACAAGCGAGAAGATGGTAAATGTCAATAGCCGTGTGACTACATACATTTTGATTTTTTGGCATCACTCGCTTTTAAATGCTGAAATTAAAACGGCCCCATTAAAAACCGTAAAATACAGGGATATGTATTTTTACATCTATCAGACTCTTTCTGGGTTAAACTAAATCAGCTCTGTCCTTGAATAATCTCCAAGAATAAAACGCAGGATCCTTGGTTTAGCGTCGGAGGTTGTAAGGAAAACGTTCCTCCCGAAAACGCTGGAATCTATTCTGTTGGGAACTCGAATAATAGAGGTTTCATCAAGCACAATGGAGTTTTCAATCTCACAATCTTCAAGCACCACGTTGTTTCCTATAGACGTATAAGGTCCTATATAAGCGTTTCTTATTCTTGTTCCTCTTCCGATGATAACCGGTCCTCTTATAACCGAGTCGATCACGCTTGTGTCTTCTCCAATCTGCACCCTTCCCTGTATAACGCTGGAGTGATCAACATTCCCTCTTATAGAGGTTACAGACATTTCTTCAAGCAGCTTTCTGTTCGCTTCTATGAGATCTTCTGGTTTACCCGTGTCTTTCCACCATCCATAGATCACCTTGGCGGAAACGTTGTAACCTTTCTTCACAAGATAACCTATCGCGTCCGTTATCTCGTATTCTCCTCTCCAGGATGGCTTTATGTTGTCAACACCTTCGAATATCTTGCTGGTGAACAGATAAACTCCTATGATCGCAAGATTGCTCGGGGGCACCTTTGGTTTTTCCACTATCTCAACTATCTTTCCATCTTTCAGGACAACAACTCCAAACCTTGTGGGATCATCAACCGGTGTTAGCAAGACATAAGCATCGTAACCGCCAGAGTTGAATTCATCAACGAATTCCTTCAAATCCACGGAAATCAGGTTATCACCAAGGTACATGAGAAAATCGTCATCACCCAGAAAATCCCTCGATACCGCCACAGCGTGTGCGAGCCCTTTTGGTTCGTGCTGTACTATATAGCTTATCTTCAGGCCAATCTCAGAACCGTCACCAAAACGCTTTTTGAAATCCTCAGCATTGTCAGGGCTCACAACCAGTCCCACTTCTTCGATTCCAGCGTTTTTGATGGCCTCGAGGCTGTACATCAGTATGGGTTTGTTGGCAACGGGTATAAGGTGTTTCGCACTTGTAAATGTCAGAGGTCTAAGCCTTGTTCCTTTTCCTGCGCAAAGCACAAGCGCCTTCATTTCTAATCCCTCCATGGTTTTGGCTTTTCATAAATCCTAACATGAAAAATATAAAACTCGGGCGCTCAAAGACGCCCGAGTTTAGAAATTTTAGAAAATGCTAACACTTTCACTGCACCGGAACTTCAATAGTGGGATAAACCAGTGGATATCCCGCGAGTCTTCCGATTATCCTTGGAATATCCGTGTTGTCAAATACACCCACGAAATGCTCCGCGCCAGGTCCCACCGCAAAAATCGGAACAGGGCCTGCAGTGTGATCAAACGTGGTCCAGCCAACCTTAGCCTTGTTGCTTAGAATGCGTCCTATTGCGTTAGAATAACCGTACGAAGGGTTCGCCGCCTTCATAGCTTCTATGAAAGAAACGTCCTCATCGGTGAGTTCAACACCACAGTACTCTTTGACTAAAGACTTTAGTTTCTCAATATCTCCACCTGACTCTCTTGCGAGCCAGTCAGCATTCTTTTTGTATCCTCGAAGTAGTTCTATGTCCATCGTGTAACCGCCCGTAGAAAGACCAAGGCCACCAGTTTCATGATCCGATGTCACCACGATAAGGGTATCAGGATGAGACTCAGCAAATTCCAGAGCGACTTCAAATGCCTTGTTGAATTCAAGAACCTCCTGCCACATACCATAGACATCGTTGCCATGATTCTCCCAGTCAATCTGTGACCCTTCTACCATCAGGAAGAAAGGAGCGCCATCTTTTGAAAGCACTTCCAGTGCCTTGTCCACCATTTCCCAGAGCATCGGCTGTTCACCAGAACGCTCAGAGGCAGGAGCCAGATGGCTGGAACTGAACAAACCAAGCACCTTGTCACCATGGTAGTTAAGCATTTCTGTCCTGGTGGTTATATAATCGAAACCCTTCGCTTTTGCAAGTGCGATTAAATCTTTTCCGTCTGTTCTTTTTCCGCCAGTGGCTACGAAGTGTCTCCAACCTCCACCGAAGACAACAGTTATGTCGCTATTAACAAGTTGTTCGGCAAGAGTGTTTTCGTCATTACGAGATTCGACATGTCCGTAAACCGCTCCTGGTGTTGCATGAGTTACCCTGCATGTTACAACAATACCCACCTTGACACCGTTCTTTGCCGCTATCTCCGCAATGGAAGGTACCACAGTCCCATCAGGCAACATGCCGATCATTCCGTTGTTCGTCTTGAAACCGGATAGAAGTGCTGTCCCAGCCGCAGCGGAATCGGTAACAATGCTGTCGGCAGAATGAGTTAAAACCCAACCCGTGTAAGGAGTGTTCAGCAACGTTAGGCGCTTCCCTTCAAGGTAGCTGGCCAGAACAAGGTTGTTAAAGCTCATACCATCGCCAATCATGTAGATGACGTTTTTGACAAAGCCGAACGCCACCGCCGCAACAAGCACAAGAGCCAGTAAAAGAAGCAACACCTTCCTCACAGTGATCTCCTCCTTATGAAAATGAATTTGGGCAGAGACCCATCAGATATGTTTCCAAAAAATTGGCATAAGTTTAAAAAACAGTATCTTCACGTTAATAATTATATCACCAACGAGTGTTATCAAGGATAGGCATCACCTCATCAATACCCGGCATCGAATTTGCACCACCAATCCTCGTTGCAGCGATTGCCGCCACAGCACTTGCAAAGATCGCGGCCTTTTTAACATCGTCCATACTTTGCAAGCCCTTTTCAACCATCTTGTATATAAGCCCGGCCATGAAAGCGTCTCCGCAACCTGTGGTGTCGACTGCTTCAACTTCAAACGCAGGTATATCAACTACTTTGTCATCGAAAAACACAGTGCATCCGTTTGCACCTCTGGTGAGAAAAAGTGCGGCTCCTTTTTTCAGGGGCATCTTTACAAGCGCCTTTCGATACTCAACTCCCGGAAAAATGTAGTCCATATCCGCGTCGCTCAACTTGACTATGGAAGCCTTTGAGCAGACATGATAAAAGTCTCGGATAAATCTTTCTCTGTCGGATATCAAGGAAGGTCTAACGTTGGGATCGTAAGAGACAGGTATACCCGCAGAATAGAAATCCTCTACAAGCTTCAGAAGCGTTTTACGTGTGGGATCGAATACCATTGCGATTGATCCCACATGAAGCAAAGAGAAGTCTTCAGGGTTGATATCGTCAACATCCTCAAGAGTTATATTCGCATCGGCAGGATTGTCGCAGAAGAAAACAAAATCAGGTTTTCCTTCCGTGTCTCTGGCGACAAAAACCAGAGTGGTCTTTAAAGATCTGTCGAGCTTTAAGTACCTTGTGGAAATTCCTTCTTCACGAACCTTAGAAAGCAAAAATTGAGAAAACTGGTCTCCGCCGAGTTTTCCAAGAAACTCCACGCTCTTGCCAAGTCGGGCAAGTCCTACGGCGACATTAAAAGGTGCTCCACCTGCTTTTCTCTCGAACATGGAGGATCTTGCGAGTGATTTTCCCGTATCCACTGCTATGAAATCAACAAGTACTTCACCGCAACATAAAACCGGCTTTTTCATCTTCACACCACCCTGTTTGGTGGCTCACGCCCCTCCAGGACGGCGATCACATTCTCTGCAACCATAACTGACATTTTTTCACGGGTTTCTATAGTAGCTGAACCTATATGTGGAAGCAACACCACGTTGTCAAGCTCCAGCAAATCCTCAGGAACGTGAGGCTCGAACTCATAAACGTCGAACCCTGCGCCCCATATGCGTCTCTCCTTTAAAGCTTCAACCAAGGCTTTTTCGTCCACTACGGCACCTCTTGCGGTGTTTATCAGCACTGCTGTGGGTTTCATCATGCCAATGCGCCTTCTGTCTATGAGATGATGCGTTTCCGGTGTCAGAGGAACATGAAGGGAGATGAAGTCCGATGTCGAAACAAGTTCATCTAATTCCATGAAGGATAGCTCCAGCTTCTTCTCCGCTTCTTCGTCAAGCCTGTGACGTTTGTAGTAAACCACACGCATGCCAAAGGCTTTCGCGCGTAGCGCAACAGCCTTACCGATTCTTCCCAGACCAACGACGCCCAGCTGTTTCCCCTGAAGAGAAAAGCCAAGGAGTAATTCTGGTTTCCAGCCTTCAAACAATCCTTTTCTCACAAACCTGTCCGCTTCCACCACTCTTCGAACTACAGCCAAAAGAAGAGCCATAGTGAGATCAGCAGTTGCATCGGTTAACACCCCAGGTGTGTTGGTGACAACAATTCCCTTTTCTTTCGCGGCTTCTATGTCTATGTTGTCATATCCAACGGCGTAATTGGCTATAACCTTGACCTTTTCAAACTGTGAGATAACTTCTTTGTCTATTCTGTCTGCCAGGAGCGTGACGACAGCGTCTGAGTCTTTCGCGCGCTGGGCAATCTCTTCCTTGCTCAGAAAGCGTTCTTCAGTGTTAACTTCCACATCGTATCTGGACCTGAGCATTGCGAGTCCCGCATCGGGGATTTTGTAAGCTACAAACACCCTTGGCATTACTTTTCCCTCCCTTTTGGTTATACATGAGAGCGGAGACTTACCTAAAAAATTGTGTAACACACTTTCTTGAACTTTGTGTTAACTTCATATCACTTCCTCCATTTCGAACTTCGACCTCATTATCTGCCTCAACCTGTATAAATTAGCCCTTATCGCTGATATCGGCCTTCTCATCCACATGTCATTCAAATTGCTGAGTTGTATGAATAAATTCATTTCCAACGCTTTCATCGATGGAAAGTATCCTCCAAGCTCGTTCCTCATCCTTTCTATCCCCGAATTCACGCTTTCCACTGCATTGGTGGTGTAAATATACTTCCTCAGCTCTTCAGGATAGTCCAGAAAGGCTAAGTAATGTTCTTCTTTTTCTTCGTACCTTTTCCCCATGGCAGGGTTGTACTC
>DPRG01000038.1:0-317 GCA_003538775.1 Thermotogae bacterium | reverse complement strand
TTGTCACCCGAAAACTCTCTTCGCAGGTTCCTCTTCATGTGGACCCAGCAGAGCTGATGGTCTGATTGGGGAAAAAACTTCTCTATCACCTTCGTGAGCCCACTGAAGTCATCTGTTACAAATATTCCCACCTTGCTCATCCCTCGCGATATCATGTCCTGGAATATCTCTATCCAGAAGTTCTTGTTCTCTTTCCCCTGTTTGATCCAGTATCCCAGTATCTGCTTGTAGCCTTCCATATCTATCCCCAACGCCACGTAAATGCTCACTTCCGCTATCTTGCCGTTCTCGTCTCTCAACTTCCCATGGTAGGCGTC
>DPRG01000028.1 GCA_003538775.1 Thermotogae bacterium | reverse complement strand
TTCTACGCCACCAACCTTCCAAAGCGTCTAACCGACCCTGTAATGACGCTTCCAACGCACGTTTACGCTGTTATCACCAACTTTCCAGAAGATGCATACTGGATGGCCTATGCCAGTGCCGCCTTGATGATAATCATAGTCATTGCAATCTATTCCATCGTTCAATGGATACGGAGGCGAAGCTCATGACAGAAGAAACCGTTTACGAAGTGAAAAATCTCAACGCGTGGTTCGGCGAGAAACAGGTCTTGAAAAACGTGAGCCTGAAGGTTTACAGAAATAAAATCACCGCCCTTATGGGACCATCTGGATGTGGAAAAACAACACTGCTGAGATGCCTTAACCGTCTGAACGATTACACAGAAACCTTTAAGCTGGATGGGGAGATCCTCTTCGACGGTGAGAACATATACAGAATGGATCCCGTGCAGCTGCGTAAACGTGTGGGAATGGTCTTTCAGCGTCCGAACCCCTTTCCCATGTCCATATTCGATAACGTTGCTTATGGGCCGCGCATACACCGGCTCGTAAACAGCAAAAAGGAACTCCATGAGCGTGTGGAAAGCGCCCTGAAGGCAGCGGCTTTGTGGGAGGAAGTCCACGGGGAGTTAAAGAAATCCGCTTACAAGCTTTCAGGAGGGCAACAGCAAAGGCTCTGTATCGCAAGAGCCATAGCCGTGGAGCCGGAGGTCATACTCCTTGACGAGCCCACATCCGCGCTCGACCCTATTGCCACTGAACGCATAGAAAAACTCCTCGAAGACCTCAGTTCCAGATACACGATAGTAATCGTGACCCACAGCATAGGCCAAGCGCTGAGGATCTCCGATTATCTGGGGTTTATGTACAGAGGAGAACTGGTAGAATTCGGTGAAACAGCCCAGGTTTCCGAGGATCCAAAACACGAGCTCACCCAGCAGTTCCTGACGGGAAAGATAGGCTGAGGAGGGATAACTTGACGGACAGGACCCGACACTTCGAAAGAGCTCTTGAAAACCTGAAAAACAAGATTCAACATTATCTTCAAGACACCCTGTTCGTTATCGACAAGACCATGAACGCCTTGAAAACAGGAGAGGAGAACGTCATCCGTGAAGTCGAGGATTTCGATGACGTCATGGACGAAACTCACAGGCAGATAGAGAATGCGTGCTTCGATATCATCACTCGCTTTCACCCATTGGCAGAAGATCTAAGACTTGTCGTCACCGCCATGAAACTCTCCTCCGATCTTGAGAGGATTGGAGATATGTGCGTGAACATCGCACAGTCTGCGCGGCATATTTCGAGGAAGCTAACCGGCTTTGTGCTGGAAGACATCTTTGAAAAAATGGTGAACACGACCATAGGAATGTTGCAGGGAATAGTGGAAGCCTACTTCAAGATGGACACTGAACAGGCACTGGAGATCTGGAAGAGAGACGACGTTGTTGACGATCTGTATCTGCTCGGACGCGAGAAACTTCTGGAAATGGCTGCAAAAGAGACCAACATAACAAGGGCAAGGATCTTGCTGGAAGAAACCTTTATACTCCGATACTTCGAACGAATCGCTGATCATGTAACCAACATCGCAGAAGAAATCTACTATATGAAAACCGGGAAGGATGTGAAAAAACTACTCAGGCCCAGCGATTCTTGAAAGCCCATGCCCATCTCCCCGCCTTTTGGCGGGGAGCTTTTTTGAAATGTCATTTTTCTCCGCCCTCTGGTAACAGTCTTCCCATTATCAGTACACCGCTACGTTCCAGTGGCTGTATTTCGGGAGCTTTCCTCTTACAGCCATCTGGAAGAGTTCGCGTAATTTGGACGTAACAGGCCCCATCTTTCCACTTCCAACAGGTCTGTGATCCACACGGGTAACGGCGGTGATCTGAGCGGCGGTTCCAGTTAAAAACAGCTCGTCGCAGATGTATATCTCTGTTCGATCGATAGGTCTTTCAACCACGGGGATTCCGAGCTCGTTTTGTGCGAGTTCCATGACACTCCTGCGCGTAATGCCCTCCAGGATATTCTCCGTCACAGGAGGAGTTATCAGCACTCCGTCTCGAACGATGAAGACGTTCTCCGCACTTCCTTCAGAGAGATGTCCGTCCTGCGTCAAAACAAGGGCTTCGTCAAAGCCCGCACGCATCGCATCGGTCTTTATCAGTGCCGAGTTAACATAAGCGCCGCTGATCTTACCGCGTGCTGGAATCGCGTTATCGTCGATCCGTCTCCAGCTTGAAACAGTAACATGCGCATCCGTGTCGTTCGTAACGTACCGGTCAAAAGGGATGGAGAATATGGTCAGATCATCCGAAAGATCGTGAAGGCGGACCCCTATGACTTCTTCTGACTTGTAAACCAGCGGCCTCACGTACACGTCACAACGATATCCTTCAGCCCTCAACAATTCTTTTGTGACCTCAGTCAACTCCTCTGGACTTTTTTCCACGTTCATACACAGCAACTTCGCTGAGTTGAGAAGCCTGCGGTAGTGATCTAAGGGCCTGAAGAGAAATAACTGCTGTTTATCCTCATTCCAGTAGGCCCTGATACCACCAAAAACCGCCGTTCCGTAATTCAGCGCATGAGTCATAACACTCACCTTAGCCTCGGAAAACGGTACGATCTTACCTTTGAAATACGCGAACTTCGGAAGCGACATTCTTTCTCCTCCTTTCACATCCAGATTGTCCAACACGGAAACAGAAAACTTTGACTTTCATTATACATGTTTCAAACTCGTTTGACAAGAGAAGGAATATGTAATAAAATAGAGTAAAAGAGTAGAAATTAAACAAAAACCCAGGAGGTAATGCGTATGTACCTGCTTGAGCTTGAAAACCTTTACGTAAGGCTGGCAAAAGAAGACAGGTTAATACTGAAAGGTGTTGACCTTAAGATAAAACCGGGTGAAGTCCACGCCATAATGGGGCCAAACGGAAGTGGTAAGAGCACTCTCGCCCACGTGATAATGGGGAATCCCAACTATGTGGTCGTAAAGGGGGAGATCCGATACTCCGGAGAAGTCATAACCGACCTCCCACCGAATGAGAGGGCGAAAAAGGGGATTTTTCTTTCTTTCCAGCAACCACCTGAGATACCGGGGGTCAGAATCAGGAGCTTTCTATCCACGGCTTATTCTCTTACGAGAAAGAATCTTTCCCTCAGAGAACTTGAAGGACGCATGAAGACATTCGCGCAGGAACTCGGCCTTTCTCCGGATTTCCTTTCCCGATATCTGAACCTGGGCATGTCAGGTGGGGAGCGAAAGAAATCTGAGGTAATCCAGATGGGGGTTCTGGACCCAAAACTCGTCATTCTCGACGAGATAGATTCAGGTCTCGATGTGGACGCCCTGAGACAGGTTTCCAAAAAAATACTCGAGCTGAAGAACCCTGAAAAATCCATACTGCTTATCACCCACTACAGTAGAATCACCAGTTACATCGTTCCCGACGTTGTTCATGTGCTCGTGGACGGAAAGATCGTCACCAGCGGTGGCCCGGATCTGATATCGTGGATCGAAGAAAAGGGATACGTAGAGGTGGGAACAGCATGACCGACCTTGAAAAGAATGAAGACAGGTTCGACATAAAGGTCAACGTCAAATACCGAAAGCGTACTGCTCCGGGATTAGGGCCGGCTATCATAAGGGAGATATCGGAATCTAAGGAAGAACCTGAATGGATGCTGGAACATCGCCTGAAATGTCTTGAGATATTCCAGACCTGGCATGATCCACGGTTCGGCGTTGACGTTTCAGATCTCGATCTTGGCAATATAGTGGCATACCTCAGGCCAGATGTCGATAAAGCCCGCTCATGGGAAGACGTTCCAGAAGAGATAAGAGAAGCGTTTGAGAAGCTGGGTATACCAGAGGCCGAAAGAAAGGTCCTCGCGGGAGTTGGGGCACAGTACGATTCTGAGGCCGTTTATCAAAGCATAAAGAGGGAGCTGGAAAGTCTTGGCGTTATCTTCCTCGACATGGAAAGCGCGGTGCGCCAGTATCCGGAGCTCGTAAAGGAGTATTTCATGCAGATCGTGAAACCCACTCTACATAAATACGCAGCGCTTCACGGCGCTGTCTGGAGCGGTGGGAGTTTCGTCTACGTCCCCAGAGGTGTCAAGGTTCCCCTCCCTCTTCAGGGTTACTTCATGATGGGTTCGCCGGGATCTGGCCAGTTCGAGCACACCCTCATAATCGCCGAAGAGGGAAGCGAGGTGTCTTACATAGAAGGATGCTCCGCACCACGCTACAACGTGCTGAATCTCCATGCCGGCATGGTGGAGATACTGGTGAAACCCGGTGCGAAGGTCAAGTACGTGACCATCCAGAACTGGAGCAAGAACACCTACAATCTGAACACAAAGGTGGCTGTTGTGGAAGAAGATGGCACCATGGAATGGGTGTCCGGTTCCTTTGGAAGCATGAAGACCATGCTCTATCCTGCGAGCATTCTCAAAGGTGCGGGCGCTTCGGCCAGCTTTCTATCGATAACCTATGCCGGGAAGGGACAGCATCTTGATACCGGCGCTAAAATGATTCACACCGCTCCCAACACGAGTTCGGTTGTGGACGCTCGAAGCATAAGCGCTGGCGGTGGGTGGGCATTTTACCGTGGTTTACTCCACATCGCAAGGGAAGCCCGCGGTTCAAAAGCTTCTGTGAGATGTTCCTCCCTCATGCTCGACAACGAGTCCAGAGCGGATACCCTCCCGATCATAGAAGTTTTGAACGACAAAGCGGATGTTGGGCATGAAGCGCGGATCGGGCGTATCTCCGAGGAACAGATTTACTATCTCATGGCACGCGGATTGAGTGAAGCGCAAGCAAGAGAGCTCATAGTCAGAGGATTTTTCGAACCCATAGCGAAAGAGCTCCCCATAGAATATGCCGTCGAACTCAACCGTCTTATTGCGCTCGAGCTTGAAAGCAGCATCGGATAGTGGGGTGTGAAAAATGGAAAAGACCATAGATCTAAAACATGGGAATTTCAAGGCAGTTATACCGCAACCAGAGAGGTTTTTCATGGAGCACGACTTCAACGTAGAAACGTTTGAGAAAACCTCCAGATATTCCTCTCCTCAATGGAAGGCCTACAAAGCTTCACTTCTGGATGAATACACGACAACCGGCTTTCCAGCATGGAGACGCTCAAAACTCGCCAGGCTCGAACTACCTCCGCTGGAAGAAGAACCACAGCTTGAAATCGAACATGCCGGCGCGGTCTCCATCACAAAGCTGGAAGAAAGCAGCGAAGCCCTCGAACTGGCTAAAAAAACCGAGTTCGAAGGTTCTGATAAAAAATTCGTTTTGCAGAGCGTTGTTTTCAACTCATCAGGGATCTTCGCCGTCAGCGAGGGAAACGATGGATTCGTTGCAATAAAAGTGGGGAAAAAGACGCAAAAATCGGTACTGCTTCACAACGTCTTTCTCGTGAGAAAAGGCAGCCGATTGAAAGTTGTGAACCTTCTCGAATCGGCTTCTTACGTCTCGGTTTTAAACAGATACATCGTCGAAGAAGGTGGGGAACTGTCCGTTCTCAACATTCGAATGGGCAACACTTTCTCCTTCACCAACGAGATATACAGAGTCGCTTCTTCGGCAAAAGTCAACTCTTACAGCATCGACAAACCGGGAGATGTTCACGCCCCATTCGCTCTGTCGCTTCTTGAAGGAAGGGGCGCATCGACTCGCTTCAACAACACCTTTACCGCATCCGGCTCTTCGATAGTTGATTCCATGTACGTTATGCGCCACAGAGCGGCGGAGACTCACGGGAAAATAGAAGGTTCAGGTGTTCTCTTCGATTCCGCTCGATCTGTCTTCAGGGGCAATATAGAAATCGCGAAAGGTTCGATAAACACCGAGACCGGTGAATCGGTAAATGTTGTCCTTCTATCCCCACAGGCGCGAGCCGACTCTATTCCCGCACTCTTTGTGGAAGAAAACGAAGTTACAGCATCCCATGCCGCCTCCGTTGGAGCGTTGAACGAAGAGGGGTTATACTATTTAATGACCCGCGGACTCGACGAGAATTCCGCTATCAGGCTGGTGGTTCGCGGTATTTTCGAGCCAACGCTCCAGGATATAGGAAGCGAATTCGGCAGCAGATGGCAGGAGGTGGCAGAAAGTGTTCTCACCGGCAAAAGTCCGTGAGGATTTCCACATCCTCGAAGAAGGCTGGATATACCTGGACAACGCGGCAACAACGCAGAAGCCCAACAGCGTCATCGACGCTATAAGGCATTACTATCTCAAACAGAATGCCAACGTCCACCGAAGCAATTACGAACTCGCGGAAGTGGCGACTCAGGTGTTCGAATCCTCAAGAAGGACAATCGCCAACTACATAGGTTCAGAACCACAGGAACTCATATTCACAAGGGGAACAACCGAATCGATAAATCTTGTGGCATACTCTCTCTTTGTCGGTGGCTTCTTCAAAGAAGGAGACAAAATCGCTGTGACACTCGCCGAGCATCACAGCAACTTCGTCCCATGGCAACAGTTAGCCAGGCGTTTCAAAGCGGAAGTGGTGTTCGTGGACACAGACGATGAAGGGCGGATAAAGCTCTCCGAAGTCGAAAAGGCTCTGGATAAAGGCGTCAAACTCCTCGCATTCACCGGCATGAGCAATTCACTCGGTGTTATAACTCCATATCGGGAGATCTGCAGTCTGGCGAGGGAAAGGAATGTTCTAACGTTACTCGATGGTGCCCAGCTGGTCCCTCATCATCGAATCGATGTGAAAGAACTCGAATGTGACTTCCTCGCCTTCTCAGCTCACAAGATGTTAGGTCCCACGGGTATCGGTGCACTCTATGCGAGAAAAGAACTCCTCGAAACAATGACACCGTTCCTCTACGGTGGGGAGATGATCGATGAAGTAACGCTCGAAGATACCACTTTCAACGTCTTGCCCTACAAATTCGAAGCCGGAACTCCCAATATTGCCGGAGCTGTGGGATTTGCGGAAGCCGTGAGATACCTCGCCAAACTCGATTGGGAAGAGGTTCAAAGTCACATAAAACGTCTTACAGACGCCTTGTTAGATGAATTGAAGAGCCTGCCGTACGTTGAGATCTACGGCCCAAAAGATGAGTCACAACATTCGATAGTTTCTTTCAACGTCAAAGGCCTGCATCCACATGACGTAGCCCAGTACCTCAGCGCGTGGAAGATAGCGGTGAGAAGCGGCCATCACTGCGCCCAGCCTCAGTTAAAAAGAATCGGTGTCCCTGCGACGTGCCGCGCGAGTATTTACATCTACAACGTCGATGAAGATATAATACGCATGAAAAAAGCCCTCGAAAACATCAAAAGCGAATTTCCGTGGGTGGGATGACAATGGATGATCTCAGGGAACTTTACACGGATACGCTGATGAGCTTTTACCTAGCCACAGACAGAAAGGGTGAACTCACCGGGGCTCAGGAGCTTGAAGGAAAGAACCTCTCCTGTGGAGACAGAATAAAACTTTTTCTACAGGTTGAAAATGGAAAAATCAAGGACGCCAGATTCACAGGCTATGGCTGTGTGATAAGTCAGTCTTCCGCAACCATCATGTGTCGCATGCTTTTAGACAAAGACCTCAACGAAGCGGAAAAACTACTGGACAGCTTCATCGAGTTCATGCAGGGAAAAGACGTTCCAGAAGAAGTTCTTGGAGATGCGATCTATTTCGAAGGTGTTAGAAAGTTTCCCTCACGGGTTAAATGCGCCACCTTAGCGTGGCATACCGCTAAAGAACTCATTCAGAAATTGAAAGGAGATGTTAAGAATGGCGATTGAAACTGGTGTGAAGGCACCGGACTTTGTTCTAAAAGACCAGGATGGTAACGATGTCAGACTTTCCGACTTCAAGGGAAAAAAGGTGCTTCTTTCTTTCCACCCCCTTGCATGGACCGGGGTCTGCGCAGACCAGATGAAGGCGCTGGAAGAGAAATTCGCTGAATTTGAGCGATTGAACGTGGTACCCCTTGGCTTGAGTGTGGATACGGTGCCTTCCAAGAAGGCCTGGGCAGAGCATCTTGGTATTGAAAAGCTGAGACTTCTCGCTGATTTCTGGCCTCACGGGGAAGTTGCAAAACAATACGGCATTTTCAGAGAAAAAGACGGATTCTCGGAAAGAGCCAACATACTCGTGGATGAAAACGGTGTGGTGATCTTTTCAAAGGTCTATCCAATAAGGGAATTGCCTGATCTGAACGAAATATTCGAACTGCTGAAGTGACCATTATACCTTAATAACCCCTGCTGGGTTTTGAAGAATTCTGACGGTTTTACCGTCGTGTTCTATGACTCCACGCTGTACGAGGGAGCTAAACGCCCTTGAAACCGAAGGGCGGGTAACTCCAAAACGTCTGGCGAGTTCCTCCTTGGTGTGAGGAAGCTCGAACTCGTTCGACCCGATCTTTGTGCTGAGGTCAACGAGATAATTCATTATTTTGTCCTCCAGCTCCCGCATGCTTACTTCGTAGAATCTATCCGCGACTTTCTTGAGTTTATCGCTGACAATACAGAGAAAATTCGTCATCAGGCGCCGATCGCGCATCAAAAGCGTTAACAATTCATCTCTGTCTATCCGCAAAATCAGTACATCCTCAACAGCAACCAGATCAACGGGCAGGACAGGCTCACTGGCAAAAATTATACCCGGGGCAATCTCTTCAGGTGCCTCCATTCGATCCACTTCCACGATCTTTCCTTCCTCGTTCAAAAACTCAGCCGATAAAATACCTTCGAGCAGGATCATCATGGAGGAATACCTTTCACCTCGTTGCATGATCACTCCGCCCTTTCTGTAACTTTCGATGCAGATCCTCAAATCCTTGACGACATTCTCGATTTCTCTCGGATCAAGTCCCTTAAAAACCCTCAACTCTGCCAGCTTTTTCAAGATTTCGTCCCTTTTCAAACAGATCCCTCCGTAACATATGTTACAGATTTCACTAACCGTTCCTATTATACTTTATCTGGACAAAAAAAATCAAGTTATTTCAGGAGGTGTTAACATGGCATTGGAAATGTTCTGTTATCAGTGTTCGCAGGCCGCGGGTGGAACAGGTTGCACCGTTATGGGAGTTTGTGGAAAAGGCCCAACGCTGGATCGTCTTCAGGATAACCTCATATACACCTTAAAAGGCATATCCGCTTACTATCATCACGCTCGTGAACTCGGCTACAAAGACGAAGAGATCGCGGCGTTTCTCAGCCGTGGGCTTTATTCCACGCTTACCAACGTCGACTTCGATCCCCAGCATTTCGTGGAACTTGCACTCGAAGCGGGAAAGATGAATATCAGAGTCATGAAACTTCTGAAAAAGGCCCACATCGAAAACTACGGTGAACCAACGCCGGTTGAAGTGGAGACAGGTACCAGGAAAGGGCACGCTATAATCGTTACGGGGCACAATCTGAAGGCGCTGGAAGAACTCCTCAAACAAACCGAAGGAAAAGGAATAAACGTTTACACGCATTCTGAAATGCTTCCAGCTCACGGATACCCTGGACTCAGGAAATACAAACATCTCGCTGGAAATCTTGGAAAGGCGTGGTTTGACCAGAAAGAACTCTTTGAAAAGATACCAGCTGCCATTCTTGGAACTTCCAACTGTGTGCTCTTACCTAAGGAATCGTACAGAGACCGTATGTTCACCACATCCGTTGCGAGGTTGCCAGGTGTGAAGCATATAGAAGGTTTCGACTACACTGCCGTCGTAGAAAAGGCGCTGTCTCTTCCGCCACTCGAAGAAAAACCGGGTAAGTATAAGCTCGTCACAGGATTCTCCACGGGTAGTATCCTTGGCCTCGCGGATAAGATTAAAGATCTTGTGAACTCCGGAAAGATACGCCACTTTTTCCTGGTGGGTGGATGTGACGCTCCCTTGAAAGGTTCAACATATTACAGAGAGTTTGTAAAGATGCTTCCAGAAGACACGATCGTTCTCACACTTGCATGCGGGAAATTCCGCTTCAACGATCTTGATCTTGGTGACATCGAAGGAATACCAAGGCTCATAGACCTGGGACAGTGTAACGACAGCATCGTCGCAGTAGAAATCGCTGAGAAACTCGCGGAGCTTTTCGGAGTTGGTATAAACGATCTTCCGCTCACACTCGTTTTATCGTGGATGGAGCAAAAGGCTGTTGCGATTCTTTTCAGTCTGTTCGCATTGGGAATCAAAGGCATTTATCTCGGGCCCGTGTTTCCAGCATGGGTAAACGGTGAAATCCTCCAGGTGTTGAAGGAAAACTTCGACATAAGACTCATAAGCACCCCAGAAGAAGATATAAAAGCCATCCTCAAAGCGTAAAAGCAAAACGGTAAAAGGAGAGGAGCCTTGAGCGCTCCTCTCTTTTCTCTTTCACCTGTCTTTTCCCGCTGTCACCCATTGTTCTACAAAATCCCTGACTTTTATAAAATCTTCCCTGAAGATCACGTCATGATGGTACTCCATCATCTTCGAAAGCAACTCTTCTTTATACGGTTGCAAAGCGGGACTTGTTTTCAGAGGTTCCCTGAATTGCAGGGCGCGCGCGGCCAGCATCAGCTCTATGGCAACCATATCTTTCAAGTTTTCAACGATTTCCGAGAATTTCAGGGCTGCGTTCATCCCCATACTGACATGATCCTCCTGGTACGCAGAGGTAGGTATAGAATCCGCGCTGGCTGGATGCGCAAGTACTTTGTTCCGTGAAGCGATGGCCGCTGCTGTATACTGCCAGAGCATGTAACCGGAATTCAAACCTTCCCTACCCTTTGCTAAAAAGGCGGGCAACCCTCGCGAGGTGTTGGGATTGAGAATCCGATCTATCCGCCTCTCCATCATATTCATCATATCTGTCAGGGCTATGGAACAAAAATCACACACAAGGGCGATTGGCTCTCCATGGAAGTTTCCACCGGATATAACATCAACTTCGGAACCTCTCGAAAATATGAGAGGGTTATCCGTTACAGAGTTCATTTCCACTTCGAGAACCTTTCGTGCGTGGTTCAGAGTATCGAGAACCGCCCCGTAAACCTGTGGAAGCGTACGCATGGTGTAAGCGTCCTGAACATTGTGACATGTGCGATGGTAATCCCTTATCTCGCTCCCCTCCAAAAGCTCCCTGAGCCTTTCTGCAACCTCCTGCTGACCCGGATGTGGTCTTACCTGATGGAGGCGGGGATCGAAAGGATCGGTGCTTCCCAGCAACGCATCGACGCTCATTGCCGCGGCTATCAGGGCGAGATCGAAAAGGCGGAAGGCGTCATTCAAAGCGAATCCAGCCACAGAACACATCGCCTGTGTGCCGTTAACAAGCGCAAGACCTTCCTTCGCTTCAAGAACGAGAGGCTCTATTCCTGCTTTCTCAAGCGCTTCTCTTGCACTGGTTCTTCTTCCTTCATAAAAGACCTCTCCTTCACCGATTAAAGCCAGAGCTACATGAGACAGTGGAGCCAGGTCGCCGCTCGCACCAACCGAACCTGTACGGGGAACCACAGGGACGAGATCGAGATTGAGAAAGTCGATCAATCTTTTAACGATTACCGTTCTTACACCAGAAAAACCTTTCGATAGAGAGACGGCTCTTAGAAAGATCATACCCCGAACGATCTCTTCTTTGAGTGGCTCTCCTATTCCCGCCGCGTGACTCTTAAGGATGTTCATCTGCAAATCTCTGAGTTCATCGTCGGTGATCTTCACATCAACCAGTGCCCCGAATCCAGTATTTACACCGTATACTGTACGATGAGACTGCAAAATGCTCTTCAAGCGTTCATAGGAAGCTTCAAGGGTTGTTTCGGCTTTAGCGGAGAGTTTGACCTTTTCTTTGTATCGTCCGACTTTTACCATATCGTCGATGGATACAGGATCACCTATTTTTATCATAAGCGTCCCCCTCCATAAGGTTTAAAGGTTAAGGAAAGGATTCTTCTCTTCACCCCTCTGGGCAACAAGCTCATTCGCCTCTCGTATGATCTCATCGAGCTGCTCATCGGTAAAACCCTGACGCTTCGCTTCCTCTCCAAGGGTACCCCAGAGCACATCGCCACATACTATACACTTTATGCCTTTTTTCAAAAGAAAATCGATGAGGTAGGGATACCGTTCGGCGATTTCGCTCACTGGCGTCTCTCGAGTTATCAGATGACGATCCCTCCATCCACTCCGATTACCTGTCCTGTCACATAGCTCGATTCGTCACTCGCAAGAAACAGGTATACCTTCGCCACCTCTTCGGGTTCTCCCAGACGTGCAAGGGGGATGCGCTCTATAACTCTATCGACTATCTTTTGAGGCAGTTTTTCTGTCATTGGTGTCTTTATGAATCCTGGCGCCACAGCGTTGACTCTTATCTGCGCCCCCTTCCTCGCCAACTCCTTCGCCCACGTCTTCGTCATCCCTATTACCCCCGCCTTCGTCGCCGCGTAGTTCGTCTGCCCTATGTTCCCGTATATCCCTACCACCGAACTCGTGTTTATGATTGACCCTTTCTTCTGCTTTATCATCTGCGGCGCCACCGCCTGCGTCATGTTGAATACACCCTTCAAATTCACCTCGATCACCGCATCCCATTCCTCTTCGCTCATCCTTACAAGTAGCTGATCCCTCGTTAT
>DPRG01000034.1 GCA_003538775.1 Thermotogae bacterium | reverse complement strand
GCGAGCGAAGAGAAAAGCGAGTGCAGTCGTGTGATCACGTGCGTTTTGTATTCTTACTTCTTTCTGGAAGCGATCGTTCGTGAGTGCTTGCGAGGAGACAAGCGGAGCGCAACTGCGAAAACTTCACCTTGGGATATCCCACAGCTTTTTTTGTGTAGAATACTTTGCTGATGCTTGTAGATAACAACCGTGGGAACACATATGTTCCAAGTGTTACTTCAACCACATGTTGTCTATATGCACAACCACCTTACTCGCGTCGTAACCGAGCACTTGTTTTATCCGGCTACTTTTAATGCCCTTTATTTTCTCTATCTCCCGCGATGAAAAATTCACAATACCCCTTCCTACAATCTCGCCGTTTGCACCTGCTATTTCCACAACATCGCCAGCCTCGAACTCTCCTTCCACTCCGGTTATTCCAACTGGAAGAAGGCTCTTTTTCTCTTTTAAAGCGTCTTCCGCGCCTTCGTTTATCCATATCTTCCCGGAAGGTTCCGAAAGAAAGCCTATCCATGCCTTTTTCGCCTGAATGCGATCTATCTTCGGCTCGAACACCGTTCCTACATTGTGACCATCAACAAATCGCGAAATGCTATCAACATGCCTTCCATTACATATGCAAGTTTTCACGCCCGCAGAAGATGCTTTAGCCGCCGCCTCAAGTTTGGTCTCTATTCCTCCCGTTCCCCATGAACTCTTTTTCATTTTCTTGAGCTTCATATCATTTTCATATCGTTCGATAACCTTTCCATGTTCGTCAAGAATTCCGTCAACTGTTGAAAGAAGCACAAGAAAATCGGCACCCCAGGCGATGGAAAACATCGCCGCCAGCATATCGTTATCTCCAAGGGTTATCTCTTCAACCGCAACCGTATCATTTTCGTTCACCACAGGTAATGCGCCTATTTCGGAAAGTCCTATCAACGTGTTGCGTAGATTGAGATATCTCTTTCGGTTGGTGAATGTATCCCTCGTAAGAAGAATCTGTGCCACCTTTATGGAATAAAAATCAAAGATATTCTCGTAGTATTTCATCAGCTGAACCTGGCCTACCGCGCAAAGCGCCTGTTTCATATAAAGATCTGGATTTTTCTGTTTTGACCTGAGATAGCTGTAACCAGCAGCACGTGCTCCAGAAGTTATAAGAGCCACTTCATGACCTTTACTAACAAGCTCCGCCAGCTTTCGGCAGAGCTCAGCTATGTACGGCTTATTCAAGGTGTGATTTTCATTCACAAGAAGGTTGCTACCGACTTTCACAACAACCTTACTCATCTTATGACCTCACATGGTAATCTCCAAGCACCACGTATTTGTAAGTGGTGAGTTCCCGCAAACCAACAGGACCACGAGCGTGCAACCTTTGAGTGCTGATGCCTATTTCCGCGCCAAAACCGAACTCTCCGCCATCTGTAAATCTTGTAGAGGCGTTCACATAAACCGCCGCGGCGTCTATTGACTCAACGAACTTTCGAGCGCTGGTGTAGTTTTCAGTGATAATCGCTTCCGAATGTCCTGTGGAATAGCGTTTGATATGCTCTATCGCTTCATCTATATCTCTCACAACTTTGATCCCAATGATCAGATCGAGATACTCCGTTTCCCAATCTTCCTCAGTGGCGGGTAGGACGTTCACGATCTTTTGGGTCTTCTCGCAACCTCTTACCTCCACTCCATGGTTCCGAAGGGCTTCTACCACTTTCGGAATAAATGATCGCGCTATCTTCTCGTGCACCAGAAGCTTCTCAGCCGCGTTGCACGTACCGGGTCTTTGAACCTTCGCGTTGATGATCACAGGAATCGCCTTATCCTGATCGGCGCTTTCATCTACGTATATATGGCAATTCCCAACACCGGTTTCAAGAACAGGGACGGTCGCGTTCTTACGCACATACTCAATCAACTGATACCCACCTCGAGGAACGATAAGCGATAGATAATCTTCGAGCTTCAACATCTCTCCCACCAGTGCCCTGTCGGGATTCTCTATGAACTCCACGCTGGATTCGGGTATACTCGACTCCATCAATGCTTTCTTAATAGCAGAAACGATCGCCCTGTTGGAATTTATGGCATCCGATCCTCCACGAAGAAGTATCGTGTTACCACTCTTTATAGCCAGCACCGTCGTCTCTACTGTTACATTGGGCCTTGATTCGTAAACAACGCCAATTGGACCTATGGGGACCCTTATCCTGCTTATTCTCAAACCATCCTCTCTCACCCAGGAGTCGATCACCTCGCCAACAGGGTCTTTCAACTTCGCAACGATCGCGCAGGATTCGATCATCGAATCGATTCTCTTCTCGTTAAGAAGAAGACGATCGATTAGAGACTCTTTTACACCCCGCTCTCTTGCCGATTTGACATCCTTCTCGTTCGCCTCGAGAATGTTTTTTCTTTCCTCATCGAGTTTTTCCGCGATCCTCATTATCGCCTCATTCTTTGCCTGGGCATTGCTTGTCTTCAAGACTTCCCACGCTTCCCTCACACGACGAGCCTTCTCAAAAAGTTCACTCATAAAGACACTCCCTTCCATCAACTCTACTAAAAATCGGTTTTGCGAATTATACAACAAAAAGATATACCTGCTTTGAAAACAGAATGGTTAAATATCACACATCTCGGTTTCT
>DPRG01000025.1 GCA_003538775.1 Thermotogae bacterium | reverse complement strand
AGCGCAACTGCGAAAACTTCACACTGGAACACACCTCACTTTCTTTTTGGAAGCGATCGTTTGTGAGTGCTTGTGAAGATTAAAGGTGGATATTTTCAACGTGGAGTACCTCGCCGTTGTACACTTCGATCAAGTCGAATCGAACGGCTTCGTACGTTCCTTCATACGTTTTTAGAAAGTACTCGGCAACTTTTCTCATTTTGCTGAACTTGGAGGGGTCAAGCCTCGATCGAGGTCGTATCCTTTGGGAAGTTCCGCCTTTCACTTCGACGAAGACCAGCGTTCGCGATTTTCTGGCTATTATGTCGAGTTCTCCGAACCTTGTGGCGAAATTTCTTGCGATTATTTTAAAACCTCTGGATTTAAGATAGCGTTCCGCTATTTCTTCGTACTCTTTTCCTCTCTTTGAATGACTTTCGAAACCTTTAAAAGGCCATCTTCCTCCTCGGGGAAATTTCCAACAATGCCCTGGACGTTATCGAATTCTTTCACCTGATCTTCTCTCAGAGACG
Organism: Thermotogae bacterium; assembly: GCA_003538775.1. Lineage (GTDB taxonomy): Bacteria > Thermotogota > Thermotogae > UBA12178 > UBA12178 > UBA12178. Next base: position 16,683 of record DPRG01000025.1, on the reverse strand, counting down.
TTTCTGATTCCACAGGTGTGTAAAGAGGTTCAACGTTTGAAACGTTGAGTTCATCAAGCATCTCCATATATGCGAGTATTTCATTCAGATCCTTTTTTAACTCTTCTCTTTCTTGTGGCTCCAGGGAGAGTTTTGCCAAACGTTCTATCTTTTCGAAAAGGTCATCGTTTATCTTTATCTTCAACTGTTTCACCCCTTTTGAAGAGGCTTCGAATGTCTTCGATGGAAACGGATGTCGCCTGGACGTTGTCGGCTTTGACGGCTTCGTATATCTCCTTTCTGTAAACCTTGATTTCCTTGGGAGCGATGATACCCACCTTTACCGCTCCGCCTTCTATTTTGAGGATCTTTATCTCTATTTTATCATCTATGATGATGCTTTCGTTAGGCCTCCGACTCAGTACCAGCACCAGTTTTCACATCCTGCTGTGAGATTATCTTCCTGCTTCTTTCCATCTCATCTACGATGCGGTGCCTTATAGTGTAGTTGGGATCATCGAGGATTATCTGCTTGCCAATGTTCTCGCGAATGTTGATTATCACCGGCGCAAGAAGATTGATCGTGGCGTTTTCTGGCTCATTTTTTGGGATGACCACCACACACATGACAAGAGCGTCTTTAACGTTCTCCAGTTTCAGAAGGCGTTTATCCGCTGGCGAAACTTCTACGGTGTAATCCACTCTCACCAGCCAGGGATCTATCACAGGAAGGCTTACATTCTCATCTTCCACCGAGACAAGCCATTTTATCGGATCTGTCCGTTCGTCTTGTATAAGGACGTATCGATGAAGGTATTCAAAACCTGGAAGTCCTTCGGGAAAATCGATGATGTCCTTTTCATCTATCTCGAGTTCTCCCAGTCTCGTTTTTACTTGCGTCAATGTTCGTCACCCCTCGTCTTTTTTACTCAAGAAAATCCAGAAGTGTTGGCTGGAGTACCTGGGCGGCGCTTTTCAGAGCCGCTTGAAGAGCGGCCTGTTTTGTTGCCAAGTTGGTTACTACCTCAGTAAGGTCGGCATCCTGTTCTTTTGATAGAACTTCAGTTGAGTATGTTTGAAGATCGTTCAAACGGTTATCGAGGTATTCGAGAAGTCGTGAGGTTCCACCTATCTTTGCGGTGGCTTCAAGGGCTCTTTCAAGAGCGAGGTCAACAGAAGCTATATCCGCGCTGTTTAACAGCAAACCCGCATCTTCCGGGTTTTCAAGATGCTCTATAATTCTATCTATGGCTTTGAATATCGATTCGCCGCTTTGAGTTATAAAGACATCGTTTGCAGTTAGAGTGTATTCCACGCGCTGCCCGAGGACCGCAGTGCTCAGATTTCGGGTCCCTAAAGGAAGGCCCAACGTGTACCTTCCGTTTTCGTCTTTTATGGCCGGCGGGTGGTCAGAAGCTGTTCCTGAAAAGATGTATCTTCCACCCACCCGCGTGTTTGCAATGTTTGCGATATGTTCCTGAATTTCTCTGAGCTCGGTAACTATCGCTAAACGGTCCGTGTCATTCAAAGTGTCACTCGCACCTTTGACAACCAGCTCTTTCATCCTGTGCAGCAGTGAGATGTATTCCTGAACAGCGGAATCGAGAGAGCCAAGATAATTTTTGGCGGTGTTCGCATTTCTTTTATACTGCTCAAACTCTCGCAGTTTCGATGACATGTCCGATGCTCTCAATGCGACTACCGGGTCATCGGATGGATATTCCACCTTAACACCGGAAGCTAATTGACTCTGCAGCTTTCCAAAATCTCGAAGGATCCTGCTGATATTCCACTGAGCCTGATCGTTCATCATGGCTCGTGTGATTCTCATCTTATCACCTTCCAACTACACCCAGTCTGTCGATGATTCTTCCTATCATTTCATCTACAGCGCTTATGACCCTCGCGGCCGCATTGAAGGCATGCTGATACTTTATCATGTTGCCCATTTCTTCATCGAGTGAGACACCTTTAACTCTTTCTCTTTCTGTATCCACCTGCTTTTTCATGGCTTCAGCGTTTAGCTTCATACTCTGTGCGGTCTGGCCTTCTATTCCTATTTCAGCTACTATCGCTCCAAAGAATTCGGCCATGCTTTCGTCGCCATCGCCCAGGTATTTTTTGAACCTGAGGTTGAGGTACTCAACCACTGCGTCGGTGTTCGACTCGCCACGCGGGGAGATCGAATCTATTATCCAGTCGCCGTTGGTATCGCGAGCGATTCCCAGATCAACACCCAGCGATGCTGCAGTGACCCTTATGGAATCCGACACTTCGAGATTCAGGGTGATTCCGGGCTTGTCTGAGATGGTGAGTGTATCCGCATATTTCAGTTTATCCAGAAACTCCGTTCTGTCCCAGGTGGGATCGAGGAGTTTTTCGAGCGCGGACACGCTCCAGATGTTGTCACCATCATCCTGTGTAAAACCAAGGAGCTGAAGCACTTCTGAAGGTGCCTCGAAAAAGAAGTTGGTGAGATCGAGGTTTGAGCTTCTTCCCGCCCTCAGGAAGAATTTGCCGTGTGGTGACACGTCGGCCAGGATGCCCGTTCCAGAGTTGTTCACCTTTTCTGCCATGGCGCTCAGGTTATCCAGAACGGGATCTATGTAAACAGGGGTTGAATTGATCCGCAGTTCAAACCCCTGCTTTCTGACCGTTTCTCTCGTTGAACCGTTGTAGGTAAGTCCCATATTTGAGTAAAGGGTGACGGCTTCATTTGAAGGAGATATTCTTATCTGCTGTGCGTTGTTGAAGATACCGGAAGGGTCGCTTGTCACATCGAAGGCTATGTTCGTCCAGCTGTAATCTACGGGTTCAAGCGTGACCAGCCTTAAATATCTGCTTCCATCCGTCCAGGCTGTGATCGAAGAATCAAGCCCAGAAGCTGCAAGTTGAGAGTTTATCTGAGCCGCCAGATCGTTCAGATCTTTAACAAGACTCATGTCCACCGCGATATTCTCGTTTATCCCGTTAACGAGATCTTCTAAGGTGAATTCTAATGTTCCCGTACCCGGGAACACAGGGGGAGTTGTACCATAATCGGTTTCCAGAAAGCTTGCAGAGTGGAGGTCGAAAACATTCTCGAGGGTGTCCACGGAAAAAGTGTCAAGGATCTGAAGGCTCTGACTCTGGGCTTTGAGGAGGGAGAATAGCCCGTCAGGGTCGTTGACTTCGAGCCCATTGATGTCAGTTGAAATATCTCCGTTTTTATCCCTGTAGAAGGGAACTAAGTGGACGAGGTCGTAGTTGCCGTCACCGTCCGAATCCACGCCCACTGCCTTGAAAAACGGCAGAGAAGAGAGCTGAGCAACAAAGTCGTCGAATGTCCCCGAAAGAGAAATGGTTGTTGAGTCTTCCGTGCCAGCATCGAGGTTGCGAATAGATATATAGAAGCTGGGAGAAGATTGAAGATTTCTCAAAGCTTCTTCAAAGTCGTAGGAAGTTATCGTTAGCACCTCTTGAGTTTTGGACGGTAAGCCCAGCGCTGAAAGAAGTTCGCCAGATGAGGTGTCCAGCACCAGACGATCCCTGAAAGAGGTTGGAGAGTAAAGATAAAAGCGATATTTTGTGGGATCGTAGTCTTCGTATCCAGCTCTTATCCAGCTGTACCAGCCTTTGCTGTCATCGTTTATGAGATTGAGAATATCCTGAAGACTCTGTCCCGTTTCAATGGCGATGCTGCTGGTATTCGTATCTGTGAAATTTTCGTCTAAGAAGACGAGATTTCCTCTTACAGATTTTAAAGAAATGATGTGCGAAGAAGGGTCATTTGTCAGTCCCATAAATCCGTTGATGTACCTCACAGGTCCGTTAAGGAGCCTGTTGTTTCCGGCGATTCTGAAAAGCCTCCAGTTGTCTGTTTCGGTCGTTTCGTTTATACCACTGAAAAGATCAATACCCGTCGTGTTTCCTGAGGAGTCGAAACTTTCACGGTGTACCATGTTGAAGGTGTCGGCAAGGTACACCGAGAGTTCATCGAAACGGTTCATCAGTTCTGGTATTTTTTCGTCTCTCATGTAAAGCAAAGCCTTGAGTTTACCATCGCTCAGATAGAGTTCGGAGTTCCCTACCATGAGGATGTTGACACCGTAAGCGCCGGGTTCGCGATAGACTTTCAGTTCCATGTATGAAGAGCCGTTTAGAACGGCTTTATCGCCTATGTTCAGGAGAATCTGGCCGTCTGATTGAACGCGATAAGAGATGTTTACAAGGTCCGAAAGCTGATCTAAAAGAAGGTCGCGTTCGTCAAGCAAATCGTTTGGAGATACCCCGAGAATTGAAGAGGTGCGTATCTTGGAATTTAAGTCTGCTATACGCTTGAGGATCGTATTTATCTCCTCAGCGCGGGTAGCTATCTCTTGATCAATATCATCTCTCAGTTGTTGAAGGCGGCTGTACAGGTCTTTAAAAACCGAAAGGAATTCTTCTACCTTCGATACAAAGCCGCGTTTAGCGGCGGCGTTAGTCGGGTCGGAAATCACGTCATCGAATCCAGAAAAGAGAGCATCAAAGAATTTTCGAATACCGCTTTCGCCTGGCTCACCAAGGAGTTGTTCGATGAAATGAAGGTTATCCATTACACTCTCCCAGTAATTGAAACGGTTGTTAACCTGACGATACTGCACGTCAAGGAATTCGTCTCTCACACGCTCGATCGTTTTTACCATGGAACCCGTGCCGAATTGCAGAGGAATTGATGGCTGTGTGAGAGAGGTTATTGGTACAGGAGGTGTGGGCTGGATCACTGGACGCTGGCGAGAAAACCCGGGGGTGTCCACGTTTGCCACGTTATGGGCAACCACGTTCATGGCGAGCTTGTGCGTGTAGACGCCCAGCATTCCAGTGTTTAGAAGCCCGAAGAGGGTTAGATCAGCCACTCCAGCTCCTCCTTACTTCGCCGACTCCTCTATCATTCCCTGTCCGGTCGTAGGTAACAGGGGATTCTTCACCGTGGATCAGTTGCATCATGGTACTTGAGTAGGCTATCTCGAACTTCAGCATTTCTTCGAGCCCTTTTTTCAGGATCTGGAGCTCGCTGGTTGCGCGGAGCATACGCGCTATCCTCAGCATGAGCTCATCTCGATCCTGGGCGGGAAGATATTGAAGAAGATCGGAGGCTTTCGCTCTCCCCGAATGTCCGAGAATCTCAGCGAGTTTTTGCACCATTTTTTCTCTTTCGGTTTCCGCTTTTTGAAGATGTAATAATGATTCTTCGATGCTTCGATCAGTACTGTTTGCGGATTCAAGGTTTCTTTCCATCAACTCCCTCATCTTGTACGATAGATGGTCTGAGAGCTGTTCCATTATTGATATCTCAGAGTCCATACATCTTAGAAGTTCCTGAAGGACCTCATTTTTCAGCGCCTTCACTCCCTTCCATTTCCTCGATTATCCTTGAGGCGAGTTTTGTAACATCTACGACATAACTTCCAGACTCCACAGCCTTTTTCAATTCGTTGACCAGATCGTATCTCACAGGGTCAACGCTTTCGATTTTCTTCTTGAGTTCGTCAATTACCGCGGTATCGCCTCTGGAGAAGGTATCGATATGCGGGGTTCCCTTATTTTCCCGCACCTCTCTTGATTTTTCTTTTTTTGCCCCCTCAGTTCCTTGAACAGGCTTTGGTGGTTCGACTGGTCCCACACCATCGATGTACATTCTGTTCACCTCCTTTTTTCCTCTTGTTTTATCGTCATCAGGAAGCTCATTCTTGAATTTTTGAAAGTGCGTGGAGTTTTGTTAGGACTTCTTTGAAATCCCTGGGCAAAGGAGCCACAAACGTCATACGAATTCTCTTTCTCGGATGAAGGAATTCTAATTTGAGTGCGTGAAGAAGCAGTCGTTCTACTCTCAACCCTTCCGATATCTGTGAGCGTTTCCCATAGAGGGGATCACCCAGGATCGGATGGCCGGAAACTTTCAAATGCACCCGAATTTGATGAGTACGTCCCGTTTTTGGGACAGCGAGAACAAGGGTGGCCAGATTACCAAAGCGTTTTAAGGTCCTGAAAAAGGTCAGTGATTCTTTACCCGAATCGTCAACGGTCATTTTCAACCTTTGCACGGGATGTCTTTTAAGATTTGTAAAAACTTTCCATGTCTCTTCTGTAATGTATCCGTGCGCAATGGCAAGGTACTCTTTATGAACGGTTCTCGATTTAAACTGATCGGAAAGATTACGATGCGCAAACTCGTTCTTTGCGACCACTATCACACCGCTGGTCTCCTTATCCAGCCGATGAACTATCCCTGGACGTATCTCTCCACCTATTCCCTCAAGGTCATCACAATGGTGCAGAAGGGCATTTACGAGCGTTCCACTGGTCTTTGTAGGTGTGGGATGTGTGAGCATCCCGGCAGGTTTGTTCACCACTATGATGTCCTTATCTTCGTAAAGAATATGCAGGTCGATCTTTTCTGGCAATATCTCAGTGGGTCTCGGCTTTGGAATCGTCAGGATGATCTTTTCGCCCGGTTTCAACCGGTAGCTGGGTTTTTTGATCTCCCCATTGACCGTGATCAGTCCCTCTTTGATACCCTGCTGTATCATCGAGCGGGAGATCTTTTCTTTCAGTTTTTCCTTCAGGAAGATGTCCAATCTCCAGCCCTTTTCCCGCGAAGTCACTTCTATGACTTCCTGAGAAGAGGAGTTTGTATCCAAGAAGAATCGCCCCCGTAACCACGCTGACATCAGCGATGTTGAATACAGTTGGCCATAAAGAAAGGTGAAGAAAGTCCACCACATACCCCATTCGCAGTCTGTCGATAAAATTACCCATGGCTCCTCCGAGTATGAGCCCAAAACCCGCAGCGAGAAGAGAAGAACGAATGGAGAGTATGAACGCCGCCACACCAATCGCGATTATCATGATGCCAGTCGCTATGATCAGAAAAAATAAGGAATGCTTGAAGATTCCGAAAGCCGCCCCGGTGTTTTTGACATAGGTGAGTTTAAAAAAACCGTCGAGTATTTCTATGGAACTGTAGAGCTCCATATTTCTTTCCACCATGAACTTTGTAATTTGATCACCAAAAAGAGCACTCAGAGAAAGTAACCAGAGCAATGTTTCGGGTCCACGCTTTTTCAACACTTTTCACCCTATCTGCCAGGTATGTAAAGATCGTACTTTTTCGCGAGCCCATTTATTTTGAAATCATCCATAGTAACCGCTTTTGAGACTCCCTGATTGTAGATAAGCAGTACCGTTTTTGAAGGGTTCCCCGTTTCTATGACGCAGTCAGGACTAACGACCATTGCGTACCTGGTCTCCACAGTCGGACGTTTGAAAAAGTAAAACCTGTAAGGAGCCAGCCCGGGTTTTAGCTCTTTTGAAAATATATATCGCGAGCTCTCTGCGCTTTCTTTTATGCCTATCCAAACCCTGTCCTTTCCGGAGATGAATATTTGAAAGTACCCCACCATCTCATCGCTCTGCATTTCTGTCAGCACCTGCTCCACATCCTGGAGTATTTTCTCCACGTAATTGGTTTTGGTGAGGAGTTTTTCCACGCTTCCACCAGGTCCAATAAGGGTTTTCAGCTTTTCCACGTCTCCCTGCACTGCTTCGATTCTTTCCGTGAGTCTGTTATTTTGAGCGGCGAGTTCGTTTCTCATCTCCAGCTGAATTCCCGTCACCTTGAGAAAGGCGGCAACCGAAAAAACCATGGATAGCACAGTTGCGAAGATGATCACAAGAAGGAAAACTATTGCTCGCTTCATAAAAGCTTCCTCCTCTTAGAAACTATTTTTTACGAAGAACTTCGTCCATCGATTTTCTAAGCTCGATCATCCATCCCAAAACCCTTCGAATCTTCTGAACGGTGTTGTCAACTTTTTTCTGTGAAACCCCCAGTTCTTTTGATATCTCTTTGTAAGAATACCCCATTGACCACATGTCCACTATACTCTGTTCTTCCTCGTTCATTTCCACTTTCAATCTCTCCGTGATGTATTCCTTCCAGAAGGTTTCATCGGGGCCTTCTTCGGTTTCTTCCGACAGCATGTAAGAGGGATCTTCATCTGATTCATCTTCGAAGCCCGCCTCTATCTTGGCCGCTTCCGTGAGCACCAGATTCTTCTTTCTGTTCAGATATGTCAGAAAGGATTTGATTTCGGATTCAATGCTCCTCCATGCAAAAGAAGAGAAACTCGATTTTTCTTTGTCGAAATAGAAGACCGCTTTCATCAACCCAAGAAGACCGTTCTGGACGAGATCGCTGAACTCCGCCCAGCTTCCATAATATTTTGAAGCAATCTTAATCACCATGGGATAATACTTTTCTATAACAAGATCCATGGCTTCTTGAAACCCTGATTGTGCGAAGTCGATGAGGTCTTCAACTCGGCGTGTACGGAGTTTGTATCTCAACATAGTTTACCATCGCCTGCGTGCGAAAAAGAAAAGATGTTCCGCCATTCCAAGAATGTTGGGGTCTCTGGAATACTTCAATTCGACATCTAAAATTTCATTCATGTATCTTGACAGGTGTCGGTCTTCGTAAGGCCCGAATACCTCGATTCCGGCGATTTTTTCAAGGACAAAGCCCTTCGATTCTAACAGTTCTGTGAGGTCTGAGGGTTTAAACACGCGGCTTATAAGACTTTCTTCCGTGAGATCTGGATTTCCGACCTGTATTTTTCTAAATCTTTCCAGTGTTTTGATGGCATCAAAGGCGCCGGCAAAGATGATTTCTTTGAGACCTCGATAGTATCCGTCAACAGAGCCGATCAGAACAGTACCGCTTTTACTTATCTGGCTGAGTATGTCCATGGCTTTCGTCACGTCGTCCACATAACTGAGCACGTCACCCAGTACGATTATTGTATCCGCTGTTATCGCTGGAATTGACTGGGTAAGGGATTCGAGGGAGGTGTGTAAGTATTCGACGTTTTCTAAAGTACGATTCTTCTCTTTAGCGATCTCCAGCATCTTCAAAGAGGGTTCAACGAAGATGACCCTCGAGGATCTGGCAGAGAAGAGATGGGTCCAGGTTCCCGTACCACCTCCTATTTCAACCGTTACACCGAGTGTTCTAATATCCTCGATCGTTTCTTCCAGAAGCGTTTCAAGAATTCGATGATATAACCTCCCCTGAGGGGAGGTTTCATAGTAGTCATCGTAGGATTCCGCAATTCTGTCATAATACTGCCATGGACGCAGCAGGAAGATTCCTCCTTTTTAGCGTGATCTAACGGATCCTCTGTAAAAAGAGGGCTTTGTAACTCTGGCTTTTAATTCCTTTCTCTTTGTTACGACCCCGACGTCGGTTCCTTCCTTGGCGTACTCTATCTTCAGATAAGCGAGAGCTATACCCTTTCCCAGCATCGGAGAAAAGCCCCCACTCGTGATGGTCCCAACCTCTTCGTTTGAAACCACTATCGAATCACCAGGCCTCGGTATCCCTTTATCCTCGACTACAATACCTCTCAGGCGTTTTTCCAGGCCTTTTTTCTTTTTTTCCAGCAACGCTTCTTTGCCAATAAAGGTGCCTTTTTCGAACTTTACCGTCCAGGATAAGCCCGCTTCAAGAGGGGTTGTGGATTCGTCCATGTCGTTTCCGTAAAGGAGGTAACCTGCTTCCAGCCTGAGGAGATCTCGCGCTCCGAGTCCGCAGAGAGCACCCCCGCTGGTTTTCACTATATCGTGAAGCCTTCTCCAAAGTATAACAGCTGCTTCTGGATCCACATAAAATTCGAACCCGTCCTCACCGGTATAGCCGGTCCTGGATATCATGCAGGGTACGCCGCTTATCCGCCCATATGTGAAGGAATAGTACGGTATTGTCGAGAGTCGAACGCTGCTTAAAGATTGTAAAAGTTCCTCGGATTTTGGACCTTGAAAAGCTATTAACGCGTAATCGTTAGAAACATCGCGGATTTCCACGTCGAAGTCCGAAGCGTGTGAGGTAATCCATTTGTAATCTTTATCGGTGTTTGCCGCGTTAACAACCATCATTATCTTCTCGGTAGTGATCTTGTAAACTATCAGATCATCGAGTATGCCGCCATTTTCATTGCACATAGGAGTGTAGCAGGCCTGTCCGGGTTTGAGGTGAGTGACATCGTTCGTCACAAGAAAGTCGGCGTATTTTACCGCATCCGGGCCTTCTATGATAATTTCGCCCATGTGGGAGACATCGAAGACACCAGCGACCTCCCTTACAGCTTTATGCTCTTTCAACGTTCCTTCGAATTCAAGAGGCAAATACCAGCCAGCAAACTCAGTGAATTTTGCTTTGAGACGAGTGTGTTCATTGTGAAGAGGGCTGTTCTTCAGTTCTTTCCCCACTTTCTTCACCTCCAGAAAGCGATTCCAGAATGTCTTCGGCTTCTTCGTACTTTTCTTCGGGTACGAAAACGTCAAGAAGCCCGCCGGCACCAAAGTATACGGTATCGGTATAGGGAGAGCTTTCCGATTTAAGCATCACAGGTATACCGCTGGAGTTGAGTATGTTTTTCACCAGCTCTGCTTCATGAACAGGAAGGCCTGCCCTGAGCACTTTCCACAAAATATCGCCCCCGATCTGTTCTATTATACAACTGTCTATTCGGATTCTAATAATGATCTGGTATAATCCGTTTGCCAGTTTATACTTCAGGAGGAGATGAACGGTGGAGATGGATCTTAAGCGATGGATAAGAGATATCCCCGATTTTCCAGCTAAGGGAATCATTTTTCGCGATATCACTCCTCTGCTCAAAGATCCCCAGGCATTTCGCTATGCGATTTCTCAAATGGTAAAGAGGATAAGTGATCTCGAATTCAAAACGATCGTCGCGCCTGAAGCGAGAGGATTTATTTTCGCTTCGACCATTGCTTATGAGCTTGGTAAGGGCTTCGTTCCTGTAAGAAAACCCGGAAAGCTCCCGTACGAGACGGTCTTCGTGCGGTGCACTCTGGAGTATGGAGAAGCGGAGCTGCATGTACACAAAGATGCGATTGAGCCTGATGATTCGATTTTGATAGTCGACGATGTTCTTGCCACGGGCGGCACTGTGAGTGCGATAGCCCGGCTCGTAGAGGAACAGGGCGGAAAGGTTGCAGGGATACTGGCGTTGATCGAGTTGAGTTATCTGAATCCCAGAGAGCGTTTGAAAAACTACAGGGTGGATTCTGTGCTGATTTACTGAGGGGTGAAAGAGTGCTTAGTTTGAATCCTGTAACTTCTTTCGATTCGTTCAGCGAATCGGAGATTGTCGAACACGCGCGCCGCGCTTTAGATGTGTTGGAGAAGGTCTTGGATGAAAATCCGGGATTTTTAAGGATTCTTGGCGATCGGAGACTTCTGGAAAGTGTGCGCGCACAGGAAGAATGGTTGAAACGTTTTGACACCCTGGTTGTTGTGGGTATCGGTGGTTCAGGATTGGGTAATATAGCCATAAAAGAGTCTTTGAGGCCTTCTGGCTGGAACCATTTCAGCAAAGACGAAAGAGGCGGCTGGCTCAGGGTGTACGTGCTCGATAATGTGGATCCCGACGCTGTAGCTTCGGTGCTTGACGAAATCGATCTCAAATCCACGGTCTTCAACGTGATATCGAAGTCTGGTGGAACAACTGAAACACTCGCAAACTACCTCATAGTGCGCGGCCTTCTGGAGATATACGGACTCGATCCTCGTGATCACCTCATTTTCACAACCGATCCGGATAAAGGTTTGCTCAGAAAACTCGCTCTTGAAGAGGATATTAGAACGCTTGAGATACCGCCTGAAGTTGGGGGAAGGTTCAGTGTTCTCACCCCCGTGGGAATGTTGGCGGCCCTCGCGCTTGGATTAACACCCGAGCTGTTTCATGAGGGCGGTCTTAAGATGCTGGAAATATGTAGAAAAGCCGATTGGAAAGAGAACCCGGCATTGCAGATTGCTCTGAGCCACTACCTTCATTACCTTAAGGGCAGGAATGTTTCGGTTATGATGGCTTATTCATCGAGGCTTTTGAGTCTGGCCGACTGGTACCGCCAGTTATGGGCGGAGAGCCTTGGGAAGCGCTTTACAAAAGACGGACGGAAAGTAGAAGTTGGTCAAACACCTGTTAAGGCGCTGGGTGCGGTCGATCAGCATTCGCAGTTACAGCTTTACAACGAAGGCCCCGATGACAAGATCATCACATTCCTGCGGCTGAAAAGGTTTTCAAGAGAAGTTGTGATTCCACGTGTTCACGAGGATTTAGATGCTTTTGGATATTTAAGAGGCCACATGCTTTCAAATCTTCTCAAAACAGAACTTCTGGGAACGTTGATCTCTCTTGTTGAAAATGGCAGGCCGGTTTTATTGGTGGACTTTGACACACTCGACGAGCATCATCTTGGGATGTTCTTCGTGCTTTATGAGCTTGCGACCGCTGTTATGGGAGAACTGTTGAATGTCAATGCGTACGATCAACCGGGCGTAGAGCGCGGAAAACGTGTGACCAAAGCGCTTATGGGAGAAAGAGAGCTGGCTGGCGAGAAGGAGAAGATAATCGCCGAGCTGAAAAAGTATGGACTGTGGGAGGAAAGAGAGTGATACCAGATATCGAAAAGCTCATAGAGGGTGTTGATGTTGAAGCGGTTTACTTCGTTGATGAGGAGATTCCAACCTACGTTGTTGTTACTTCGAATGATTCAGAGGTAATCGCCAGATTGAAAAAAGGGTTTGTGGATCCCGAGGTTGATGTGAATGTTGTTGTTCTAACTCCCCAGGAGTACGAAAAACTCGGTGAACTGAATCCTTCATTGAATGAAATGCTGGAATACGGAGAGCGCCTGAAATGAAGGTTCTTGGTGTTACGGGTTACGCAGGAACTGGAAAAAGCGAGCTCGCACGTTTTCTTGTCTCAAAAGGAGCCGAACTGATAGATGTCGATGGCATCGGCCATCAGGTGCTTGAATATTTAAAAAGCGACCTTCAATGTGCGTTTGGTTATGATATAATTGATGAGGAAGGCAAGATAGACAGAAAGAAGCTTGCAGAGATAGTTTTCTCCGACAAGTCAAAACTCGATTTGTTGAATGCGATGACCCATCCCCTGATACGGGAGATGGTAAGAGAAAGGCTTCGAAAGATTAAATCGGACGTGGTTGTGATAGACGCCGCTCTGCTAAGTTATATAGGACTCGATGAGCTGTGTGATCTGATCATCTGTGTTAAGGCTCCGGGGAAACTCTGTATTGAGCGATTGAAGGCGAAGGGAAGATCCGAATCTCTTGCACGGGCCATTTTGAATGCGCAAAGGAGTAAATTTGTATACAATCGCTGTCATGAAGTGGTTAACAACACCGGCACAATCGAGGATCTTAAGCGTGAGGCGGAACGCATCTGGAAGCTGTATATAAAAAAAGAGGAGGTGTGAAGTTATGAGGAAATGGGTAGTAACTCTTGCGGTTCTTCTGCTTTCGATGACCCTTGTGTTTGGGGTTGTCGAAATCGAGTTCTGGCACGCCATGGGTGGCGGACACGGGGAGGCACTCAAAGAGATCGTGGAAGCATTCAACAACGCGCATCCAGATATCCATGTGAAGGCCGTGTATGTGGGTAACTACGGTGCCCTTTCACAGAAACTCCTTGCCAGTGCCCAGAGTGGAACTCTTCCCGTTATCTCTCAGGCTTACTCCAACTGGACAGCAAAACTCATCCAGGGTGGTTTTGTCCAGCCTCTCAATGATTTCATCAACGATCCCGAAATAGGCATGAGCAAAGCTGAATGGGAGGATATCTTCAAACCATTCCGCGACAACTGTACCTGGGGCGATACTGTTTATGCTGTGCCTTTCAACAAAAGTACTTATATCCTTGTTTACAACACAGATGTCTTTGACCTTGAAGGTCTGGAACCGCCTAAGGATATGACAGAGTTACTGACCACGGCGCTTTACCTGACACAGGATTTCGATGGAGACGGGCAGATCGATCAGTACGGGTTTGGTCTCAGACCTGTCGTGGATACCTTCCAGGTCTTTCTTGCGCAAAACGGTGGGGCAATTCTCACCAAGAAGGAAGATGGAACCTACGAGGTGACTGTTAACAGTCCGGAAGCTGTGGAAGCGCTTCAATTCATGCACGATCTGGTTTACAAGTATCAGGTTGCTTACATGCAGGGTGGATATCTGGATGGTCCGTTTGGAGATGGAAAGATCGCGATGTACATAAGCACCAGCGCTGGAAAACCCTACATTGAGAATTCCACACGTGGGAAGCATGGCTGGTCATGGGTGACTTTGCCGAAATGGAAAACCTTCGCTCCACTCTTTGCTGGGACAGACATCATAATGTTCAACACCGCCACGGAAGAACAGAAGCGAGCAGCGTGGCAGTTCATGAAGTATTTGATGGATCCTCAGGTAACAGTTTATTGGGCTATAAAGACCGGATATTTGCCTGTGAGGGCATCGGCTCTTCAGACAGAAGCCTGGAAGGCATATGTTGAGCAGGATCCAAAGAACGCCGTACCTGTCAGCCAGGCGCCTTATGGGATTTTCGATCCGCAGCTCGGTGTCTGGTACGAAATCAGAACGGTTGTAGGCAATGCTGTAAGCGATGCCATGTACAACAAAAAAGGCATCAAGGAAGCCCTTGATTGGGCTGCTTCGGAGATCGAAAAGCTTTTGAAGGAGGAATTTGGAAGTTAATAACGCTCAAAAAGCCATCTGTGAGGTGATGGACAATACTTCCCATACTTAAAGTCGAAAACCTGCAGACATATTTCGAACAGGCGGAAGGTACAGTGAAAGCGGTCAATGGAGTGAGTTTCGATCTGTACAAGGGAGATGTTCTCGGAATAGTCGGAGAAACCGGCAGTGGAAAGTCCGTCACCGTGAAGTCGATAATGGGACTTATCTTCCCCCCGGGATATATCGCCGGGGGGAAGATACTTTTTCATACCGATGAATTTTCCGGTGACGGCAAGAAAGAGTATGTGGATCTGGCGCGACTCTCTCAAGAAAAATTCACACGCATTCGTGGAAGGCATATAGGAATGATATTTCAGGACCCAATGACTTCTCTTGATCCAATGTACACCATAGGAGATCAGATAATAGAAACCCTTGTCTGGCACAAGAAGATCAGCGAAGAGGAAGCCTTTGAGCGCGCGGTGGAGTTGCTTGAAAAGGTGGGGATACCAAAACCGCGGGAGAGAATGGGATCCTATCCTTTCGAATTGAGCGGTGGACAGCTTCAGAGAGTGGTTATAGCCATAGCCATGTCATGCGATCCGGAGATCTTGATAGCCGACGAGCCCACCACAGCTCTTGATGTTACCGTGCAGGCGCAGATCCTGGAGCTCATGAAGGATTTGATAGCCCAGTACGACGGTTCGGTGATCTTCATAACCCACGATCTTGCCGTCATCGCGGAGATAAGCAGTTCCATAATGGTGATGTATGGAGGCATGCAGGTGGAAATGGCTGATGCGGAAACCATATTTGAAAAGCCCCTGCATCCTTACACGCTTTCTCTGTTGAACTGTATCCCAAGACTCGACGAATCCAGAGAGCTCAAGCCTATTCCCGGCCAGCCTCCTACCATGCTCAATCCTCCTCCTTTATGTCCTTTCCTGCCGCGGTGTGATCGAGCTTCCGAGCAGTGCGAGCGAGAATTGCCGCAACTTGTTGAAGTTGAGCCTGGTCACTGGGTTAGATGCTTTATAAAGTGAGGTTGATCGACGTTGAAGCTGTTGAGAGTTGAGAATCTGAAAAAATACTTTCCTGTTCGTCAGGGTTTCTTCGTTCAAAAGATTGTCGCTTACATAAAGGCGGTGGATGATGTTTCCTTTGAAGTGGAAAGAGGAAAGACCTTCGGCCTTGTTGGAGAATCCGGCTGTGGAAAGACCACTGTGGGAAAAACGATCATACGACTTTTCGATCCCACTTCTGGAAAGATCGTTCTTGAAGGTAAGGACATAGCGAATTTGAAACCTTCTGAGCTTAAACCATATCGGACGAAGTTACAGATCGTTTTTCAGGATCCCATGAGTAGTTTGAACCCACGAATGACAGTTGGTCAGATGCTTTCAGAGCCGTTGCTGTTTCACGGTATTGTTAAAACCAGAGAAGAAGCGAATAAAGTTATAGCTGAGCTTCTGAAGGAAGTTGGCCTCAAACCTCACCATATAGATCGATATCCCCATCAATTCAGCGGTGGGCAGCGTCAAAGGCTTGCGATAGCGAGAGCCATTTCTGTGAGGCCACATCTTATTGTGCTGGATGAACCAACATCTGCCCTGGATGTTAGTGTTCAGGCGCAGATAATAAACCTTCTTCAGAGGCTTCAGGAAGAACTTAACGCAGGGTACATCTTTATTTCTCACGATCTTCCTCTTGTGCGCTACATGAGCGACGAGGTAGCGGTGATGTATCTTGGAAAGATCGTTGAAAAGGCACCAAGAGATGAGCTGTTCGATCATCCTCTGCATCCCTACACGAAGGCGTTGCTTGCGGCGGCTCCCGTTCCAGATCCCAAAAAGAAAAGAGATAGAAAAAACCTCATTGGCGGACAGGTCCCAAGTCCCATAAACAGACCAAGCGGATGTTTCTTCCATCCACGTTGTAAATTCCGTATGCCGATTTGTGAGAGAGAATATCCTCCCACTTTCGCTCTGGATTCTTCTCACGAAGTGGCGTGCTACCTGTACCGCTGATTATCTGGATTATTTCTTGATGAAAAGTCGTGTGCCCTTGTGCCTTTGCTTTATTCTTTTATGTTGTTACGATCTCCCGCCGGGAAAG
>DPRG01000041.1 GCA_003538775.1 Thermotogae bacterium | reverse complement strand
GGTAGAGCACCTGACTTTTAATCAGGGGGTCGTGGGTTCGAATCCCACGCGGGTCACCAGCGAGAGTGGCGGAACTGGCAGACGCGCTGGACTTAGGATCCAGTGGGCTGATCGCCCGTGTGGGTTCAAGTCCCACCTCTCGCACCAAAGTGATGCGGAAGTAGCTCAGTGGTAGAGCGTCTGCTTGCCAAGCAGAAGGTCGCGGGTTCGAATCCCGTCTTCCGCTCCAAGAAGGACAGGGTATGATCCCTGTCCTTTTTTATTTAGTTTAAAAGCCGAGTGATAAAATCGGAATTGAGAGGGGTGATCGGATGCTACCAGATTCGGGTTTCAGACGATACATTGTGGTGGCGGGAAGAAGGAATGTTGGCAAGTCCTCTGTTATGAACGCGATTCTTGGACAGGACATATCAATAGTAAGCGAAGTGGCAGGAACCACAACAGATCCAGTGTTTAAAAGCATGGAGCTTGCTCCTCTCGGTCCGGTGACTCTCGTGGATACACCCGGACTCGATGATGAAGGACGTCTGGGAGAGCTCAGAGTGGAAAAAGCTCGTAAGGCTCTATACAGAGCTGACGCTGCCCTTCTCGTTGTTGATGACAAACCAGGCAACTACGAGCATTCCATAGCGAAGCTGCTCGACGAAATGGAGATACCTTACATGGTTCTTGTGAACAAGTCCGATATGCTTGGCGATAAGGCCTGGGAACTTAAGACGCTGTACGAATCAGAGTTTGGAGTCAAAGCTGTTGTTGTTTCTGCACTGGAGAAGAAAGGATTCGAAGGTTTGGGGAAATTGCTCAGTGAGATTCTTCCTTCGGACGAGGAACTTCCGTATCTCAGCGATCTGATTGACGGAGGAGATCTGGTGGTAATGGTCGTTCCTATAGATCTTGGAGCTCCCAAAGGCAGATTGATAATGCCACAGGTTCATGCTATCAGAGAGGCTCTGGATCGCGAAGCACTGGCTCTTGTGGTAAAAGAAAGGGAGCTTCGATACGCCCTGGAGAATATAGGCATGAAGCCCCGTCTTGTCATAACGGATTCTCAGGGTGTGATGAAGGTGGTTTCAGATGTTCCGGACGATGTGGACCTTACAACATTTTCTATACTTGAAGCGAGATACAGGGGAGATTTGAGGTATTTTGTAGACAGTGTTTATGCAATTGAGAGATTGAAAGATGGTGACAGGGTGATCATAATGGAAGGATGTTCTCATCGGCCTTTGACTGAAGATATTGGCCGTGTCAAGCTCCCCAGATGGCTTGTTAACCACACGGGCGCGAGTCTCGATATACGAGTTGTTGCCGGGAAAGACTTTCCAGATCTGGAAACCCTTGAAGGTGCAAAGCTGATAATACATTGTGGTGGATGTGTATTGAATCGCGCATCGGTTATGCGAAGGGTCAGAATGGCGAAGCGCCTTTCCATACCCATGACAAACTACGGGGTCGCCATTTCATACCTTCATGGCGTTCTCGAGAGGGTTATAAAGGTGTTTTTCAAAGGGGCTGGTTTGTTTGAGGAAAGAGCGGGATTATCTCGGCGAGGTTGAAGTGGATGAAGAAGCTTACTATGGCGTTCACACTGTAAGGGCTTTGAGAAACTTTCCTTCAACCGGGGAGAGGTTTGACCAGGCATTTTTATGGGCGTATTTCATGGTTAAGAAAACTGCCGCCATTTTGAACCTTGAACTTGGTTTTCTGGAAGAGCGGATAGGTGAAGCGATAATCCGTGCCTGTGACGAGTGGAAAACCCTATCTAAATACATTGTGGTGGATCCTCTCTCAGGTGGCGCGGGCACTTCGGTCAATATGAACGTAAACGAGGTCATAGCCAACAGAGCCACAGAGCTTATTGGCGGTAGGAAAGGCGAGTACCTCGTCCATCCCTTAGATCATGTGAACCTCCATCAATCCACAAACGATACCTTTCCAACAGCCGGTAAAATGGCTGTTATAGTACGTTTGAGAGAACTGGTAGAAGCGGTGATAGCCCTTCAGGAGGCCGTGCAGGTTAAGGAAAAAGAATTTTACAACATCCGCAAACCAGGAAGGACGCAGCTCATGGATGGTCCGCCAATCATGCTGGGACAGGAGTTTGGAGCTTTCGCCGATGCCCTCGCAAGGGATAGATGGCGGCTCAACAAAGTGGAAGAGAGGATAAGAAGTGTCAACCTTGGCGGTACAGCCATCGGTACAGGTGTGGGAGCACCGAAAGAATACATACTTCGAGCTGTGGAGAAGCTTCGGGAGGTTTCCGGTGTCAAAGTGGCGAAGGCTGAAAACCTGATAGACGCCACTCAGAATCTCGACACTTTTGCGGAGGTTCATGGATTACTCAAATCCCTGGCTGTTAATCTATACAAGATATCTAACGATATCAGAATTCTTTCAAGCGGCCCCAACACAGCTATTGGTGAATTAATCCCGCCCCGGGTACAGGCTGGAAGTTCCATAATGCCGGGGAAGATAAACCCCGTGGTACCTGAATACGTTATGCAGCTGTGTCACGTCGTCTTCGGACATGAAACGATCATTTCACACGCTTGCGCACTTGGAAATCTTGAACTGAACCAGTTCGTTCCGCTTGTTGTTCACTTCACTTTGAAATCGATCACACATCTTACAAGCGCCTGCAAGGCGTTGAGAGATTATGTATTGGGAATCGAAGCAAACCCCGAAAGGTGCAGAGAGCATCTGACTAATTCCATTTCAAACCTCACACCGCTGATAAAACGTTTCGGTTATGAAAAGGTAGCCCTGGCAATAAAGGCAGCAAACTGGGATGTCGAGAGAGCGTTCAAAATCTTAGCCGAAGAAACCGGTGTTGAGCTTGAAAAGTTGAAGCGTGATCTCGATCTGGACAGGATGACGGGTCTCGGTTACACCGTCTGATCATTCTTGGTCGAGTTTGAAGCGAGCATGTATGGCTTTCACTGCGCGTTCAGCGGCGTCTCTGGATATTATGACGGATATCCTACTGTTGCTCGTACTGATCATATCGATGTTTATACCTTCGTTTGCCAGGGTTTCAAATAGCGTGGCCGGTATATCAGTGGAGCTTGTGACGTTCACGCCGATCAACGATACCTTAGCTATATTCTCGTCTACCACTACTTCCTGAGCTTCACAGCGTCTTCCAATGCTTTCGAAATCAACCTTCTTCGCGTCAGCAGAAGGAACTATGAAAGAAACGTCGTTCACATCGCCAGTGAACATACTCTGGATTATCATATCGGTTCTGACGTTCTCTTCAGCGAGAGCACGGAAGATCCTCGCAGCTATCCCCGGTCGATCTGGAACTCGACGAAAAACCACTTTAACGACATCTTTGTCATATGCGACAGCGCGAACTATAGGTTCTTCCACTTTCCTTCCCTCCCATACGAGCGTGCCTCTTGCTTCAGAATGAGCGTTTTTCACCAGCAGCTTCACACCGTATTTCCTTGCGAATTCCACACTCCTTGCCTGAAGAACCCCGGCGCCTGAACCAGCGAGTTCTATCATTTCGTCCCAGGTGATTTCCTTCAGGGGTCGAGCTTCTGGCACAATTTTGGGATCAGCGGTGTAAACGCCGTCCACATCTGTGTAAATCTCGCATACGTCAACACCAAGAGCGTGTGCGAGTGCGACCGCGGTGGTGTCAGACCCTCCTCTACCGAGAGTGGTTATCTCCCCTCTGTGAGATATTCCCTGAAAACCGGCAACGATAGGGATCCACCCAGCGTCTATTCTTCTTTGCAAAGCTTCTGTGCCCACTTCCAATATGCGAGCCTGCGAATGATTTTCATCGGTGATGATTCTTACCTGAGCACCCGTCAGAGAAACCGCCTTTTCACCGAGTTCCTGAAGCGCCATTGCAAGGAGGGCCATACTTTGCTGTTCTCCCGTCGATACTAGCATATCGAGTTCCCTGGGGTCGGGTTTTTCTGTTAGTCTTTTTGCCATGTCGATGAGATTATCCGTTGTGTCCCCCATTGCGGAAACGACCACCACGGGATGCACACCTTCAGCCTTTCGCTTTGTTATCTTTCTTGCAACGGATTTTATCTTTTCCACCGTGCCCACGGAGGTACCTCCAAATTTCATAACAACCACGGGGTCTCTCCTGTTCATTCTGAATCTCATGTATCGTGAAACTCTGAACAGATCGGCTATTACAGCCGTTGCAGTGGGGAATCCACCCGCCCCTCTACCCTGGAGGAAGAATTCTCCGGCAAGATCTGTTTCAACCATCACGGCGTTTTCCACACCATCAACGCTCCACAATCTGTCTGAGCTGTCGAGAGGTTTGGGAGCTACGCAAATAGAAGAGGATTCGAAATCGAGTTCTACGAGGAGTTTGATTTTCTTTCCAGATTTCAGAGAGCTTTCTATCATTTCTTTTTCAAGCTTGTCTATGCCGGTTGTTGGGATTTCAGAGACAGGGAAAAACTCGCCAGTTACAACGCCCCAGAGCACAGATGCTTTGTAAGCCGCGTCCAATCCGGTTATATCGTTTGTGGGATCCGCTTCAGCATAACCCAGCTTTTGAGCTTCTTTCAAGGCTTCTTCGAACGACCACCCTTCAGATAATTTTGTGAGTATGAAATTGGTGGTGCCGTTGAGGATTCCTCTTATGCGCCTGATCTTTTGGAATATGAGGTAGTTTTGAAGCAGGGCAATTATAGGTATGCCACCACCCACTGCGGCTTCGAAATATATCTCTGTGTTGTTGGTTTTAGCCAGCTTCAGCAATTCATTTCCATGCTTTGAAATGAGTTCTTTGTTGGCAGTCACCACAATCCTTTTCATTTGAAGGGCCTTTTCAACGAGATTGAGTGCGGCTGAAGTTCCTCCTATCGTTTCCACAACGACGTCGGAGTTGATTATCAAATCCTCGAAGTCGTGGGCGATCTTCTCTTTTGGTATATCTAAAAGTGCGTACTTTCCTTCGCTTCTGTTTATGACCTTGGTGACAAGAAAGCTTTCTCCTGTGCGCTGACTGATTTCATCAGCCCGTTCCATAAGGGTTTTGTATACTGATCCACCAACTACCCCAAGCCCTGCAATTCCTACTCGCATGGATCAACACCTTCCCTCGGGATTTTCACTGATATTACCATAAATCGAGGATTGTTTTTTATGAATTCAAGGAGACAATTTCGTTAAACCGGCATACTTTGAAACCGCCAATTCGCTATAATACTATTGATGAAAAAAACCACAAAAGCGGTAACAGCTTTGATGGCAGCAGCGGCTATTCAGGGTTCCACCTTTCCGCTCCAGAAAATGGCATTGTCTGGGGTATCTCCTTTTATTTTCAACGCCTTGAGGTTTGGCTTAGCTGCACTCGTTTCCTTCTTTGTTTTTGGTAAGGGTAAGGCTAACAAAGGAATAATCCTGGGAGCGGTTCTTTCTGCTGGATACATTTCTCAAACATGGGGGTTGACTTTAACAGACGCTTCCAAAAGCGGTTTTATCGTTTCTCTCTACACGATCCTGATACCTGTTTTTTCGTACATTCTGGAGAAAGAAAGGATAACAATTATTCAGGGATTCGCCTTTGCTTTGAGCGTTGCGGGTTCATACCTTTTATCAGGCGGAATAGGGGGGTTCAATCCAGGTGATCTGTTGATGATTGGATGTGCCATCAGTTTTGCGCTTCACATAGTTTTGATAACAAAGTTTTCGAAACAGGTTCCTGAAAGTGACCTTCTCTTTCCTCAGTTTTTTACCGTGGCTTTGACCAATGCTGTTTTGGGCATGAAAGGAAAGTGGATTTTACCTCTTTCATCGTATCTTGTGATTGTTTACAGCGCGCTGCTTGCCACGGTTTTAGGTATTTATCTGCAGTTGAAATTCCAGAAGAGTGTAGGGAGTAATAGAACAGGGCTCATATTCTTGATGCTTCCCATATCTTCCACGATATTTTCATATCTTATTCTTGGAGAAAGTTTTTCCAGGCCACAATGGATAGGTGCTTCCATCATTCTGGTGGCGATGATGATGTCGTCTCTGAAATTAAGACTTCAAAAGGAGGGGAAGAAGGCATGAAGCGGTTAATGACATTTGCCCTTGTAGTAACACTGATTTACACAGCCGCTCTGGCTCATCCTTTGAAGGAATATCTGGAAAATCACAAAGGCGAAGTTTTGTGGAATTTCGAGAAGGTTCAGACAATGGATGATGGGACGCAGATCCATTATCTACACGTCAGATCCCAGGTGTGGAAAGGAATTGAATGGAACAATAACGTCGCGCTTATCTATCCTCCTGAGATGAGGCATGAAGAGCTGGCGGTCCTTCTTATAGCCAAAGGATTTTCCAGAGATGTTGAGGAAAATCTCTGGATTGCGAAGGCGTTTGGTGTGCCTTTCTGTGTCGTGGGAAACGTTCCAAACCAGCCTCTTTTTGGTGGTTATCGTGAAGACGATCTGATAGCGTACACCTTTGTAAAATTCATGGAGACAAAGGAAGCGGATTGGCCGCTACTTTTTCCCATGGTTCAATCTGTTGTGGCGGCGATGGATGCTATCGAGGAGTATACGACTTCTATAGGACGCAAGATAGAGGGGTTTGTGGTCACAGGCGCCTCCAAAAGAGGATGGACGACATGGCTCACCGCAGCAGTTGATAAGAGAGTGAAGGCCATCATCCCGATTGTGTACGATAATCTCAACCTCCCCGAGCAGATGCCTCATCAACTGGAAATGTGGGGAGCTTACAGTGAAAAGATTTCGCCTTATACAAAAAGAGGATTACCTGATTTGCTTTCTTCCTCACAGGGGATAGAACTCGTGAAAATGGTCGATCCTTTTTTCCTGAGAGATGCTCTCGGAATACCGAAGTTCATAGTGATTGCCACCAATGACAGATACTGGCCGATCGATGCGGTTAATCTTTATGTAAACGAAATACCAGGTGAGAACTACATTCTTTACATTCCAAACGACAGACACGATATATCCAATATTGCGTATCTCGTGCTGAATGCCGGAAGCTTCACGACAGCTCTTCTTGAGGGTAAGCTTCCAGAGCTTAACTGGGAGTTCCAGGTTGAAAAGGATTCCATTGTCGTTTCTTGGGAAATAAATTCGTTGGTTGAAGAAATCAATTTCTGGAGTGCGAGATCTGTGAATACCGATTTCAGAAACTCTATCTGGATTAAGAAAAGGCTCGATGTTAGAGATTCTGTAAAAGTGCTGGCTGACGAAAAATACAACCTCGCATTTTTTGTGGAACTCGTTTTGCAGATTGATGGGCGAAAGTTACATTTGTGCAGCCCGGCAAGGGTTTTATTATCCAGAAAATGAGTAACATAAAGGTACCGGAAAACTTTTTGATCCCGATCTTTTGTTAGAGTATCCGGACTTTTGGTTTTCGGCTTAAAGGTGTATAATTTGAACGCAATGGATACCAGTCCTGTGATGAATGTTGATCGTGTTAACCCGAGGCTTTATTATAAGCTCGATCCGGGCGAGCCGGGGTTAGCAAACAGTGCTCCGGCCAGTATGAGTATTCTTCGGGTCGCAGGCCAGGAGCTTGCCAATTATCTTGCGTTTAAACGTCAGGCTGAACGCGAGGGTGGATTTATAATCGGCGGTGGAATACGCCTGGATCTACAGAAGCGCGGGCCTTTCCTTGCCGCTGTAGCGGGAAGAACCCACGTCTGGATTTACACCCCCGCAAACAAACAAGGCCGGGCGACACCGGAAGAATCTGGAATCCCGCAGGAGCAGGAGGATATCTCGAAGTCAGAAGTATCTGAGAGGATAAGAGCACTTTACAGAAAACTTCAGCAGGCTACAGACCCCCAGGAAAGAGAAAAGCTGGAACGTGAAATCTTGCTTCTTCAGATGGCTCTTAACGCCCTGATGGCGGGTCTGAAGATACCGGAATTTCTTGTGGGACTACTCCTTGATCAGGTAGCCTGATAGTGTTTTTTCCTTGAAAGATGGTATCTTCATATCCATTTGCGTAACAGACTCCTTTATTACTAGTGTGTTCGAAAAATCGTTGAAAAAAATATCACACATCTCGGTTTTTAAGTTGTACTCAGAATGGAAGAAAATGTTCCAGCATAGAGCTTTTACACTTGTGCTCCGCTTCTCCCCTCGCAAGCACTCACAAACGATCACTTCCAGAAAGAAGTAAGAGGAC
>DPRG01000065.1 GCA_003538775.1 Thermotogae bacterium | reverse complement strand
TCCTGTTTCAGCTTTCTGCTCGCCACATCCGTGTGGCTCGGCGATCGTTTGTATGAGAGCTTGCTCGGCGCTTCGCGAGACTGCGAAACCTTCACGCTGGAATGGTAAGATGAAAGGAACGCTCGCTTTTTACTTATGAGAGATGTTCACCAGATGGACGCGCCACTTAAGATTGGGAAAGCCTTTTTCAATCTACCGGCAGGTAATCAAACAGTTTGAGTTCGTATGCTATCAGTTTAAGCTTTTTGTCTTCAGAATCAGGAAATTTCTGGTGAACCATTCTCCAGAAGGTCTTGCCGTGATTTTTTTCAAGGATATGGCACATCTCATGATAGATGATGTA
This sequence comes from Thermotogae bacterium, assembly GCA_003538775.1. Taxonomy (GTDB): domain Bacteria; phylum Thermotogota; class Thermotogae; order UBA12178; family UBA12178; genus UBA12178. The sequence goes on along the minus strand of DPRG01000065.1, from coordinate 31,567 downwards.
TTCGATCAGTTCATCTGGGAGAAAGCGTAAAAGAGAATTTATCGTTATGTTGTTTCTTCCAGAGCAACTTCCCCACCGCGTCTTCATCTTCCTGAAAAAGATCTTCCTGGGCTTTACCTTCAATTCTTTTGAGTATTTTTCAACCAGATCATATACGATTTTCTTGAAATCTTCCATATTTCTGTTCTCCAGCATCAGCTTTTCAGAGACTTCTGATGCCTTTTTTAACGTCGCATGCTTCTTCATGATCCATCTTCTGTGTCTTTCTAACATAAGATTCGCAAATTTTGCATCATAACCCGAAGGAAGGATCACCACAACCCTATCCGGTCTTATGAAAAGTCTTGGAGATTTAACTTCTCTATGAAGGATTTCGACTGGCAAAGGGAGAATCTTGTTCACGTTTCCGACTCCTTTCTGTCTGAATCCAGGACGATTATCTCAGAAATCCGTTCAAAAGGCAATCATACTGTACGATCAAGAATCACACCACGTTTTTTTCCTTTACAAGCTTCCGCTCGAATCTGTTCATGTCGAAATCTGAAAGGTCTATATGCGACGTTTTGCCAGTCAGAATCATTTCTGCAAGTGCTTCCCCAACGGCTGGAGCGAGCATGAAACCGTGGCCGCTGAATCCAACAGCATGGAAAAGATTCTCCACATTTCTGTCTCTACCTATGATGGGCTGAGCATCCGGAGACATATTGTAGTGTCCCGACCAGTGCCTAACGATCCTCATGTTCCTCAAAAAGGGCAGCACGGTGGTCAGCTTCGTGGCGATTTCTTTTTCAAAACGCAGAGTCGTCCTGTAGTTTATTCCGGGTTTTTCATCAGGATCACCCTGACCCATCAAAAAGGACCCATGGAGAGTCTGACGGATATAAAAGTTTTTGGAAAAGCTCATGATGAGAGGAGTCATGAAATTTTCCACAGGTTCTGTTACCAGGATCTGATGGCGATAACTTTCAGTGGGAAGATCAGAACCGGCCATGTTCGCAACATCTTTTGACCACGCTCCTGAGGCATTCACAAGGACGTCACATTTTAGATATCCACGTTTCGTCTGGATCCCCGTGACTCTGTTTGAGGATGTTTCCACCACTGTTACTTCCGTGTGGGTGTAAACCTCCACTCCAAGCTCTCTAGCACGCTGGATATACGCGAAATTCGCAAGATGAGGATTCGCGTGTCCATCGGTAGGACAGAAGGTTCCCAGTAAAACACCCGTTGTGTTAACGTAAGGGAACCGCCTTTTTATGGATTCCGGTGTGAGTATCTCAACATGTAACCCTTCTTCCCTCTGCATTTTCACGTTGTTTTCAAAGGATTCCGCTTCTTCTTCAGTGTAGGCAAGTAGTAGATAGCCACCCTGCCTGTACTCGATATCCCATCCCAGCTCTTGTTTGAATGTTTCAAATTTCCTGACGCTTCTCATCGCAAGCCTCACGTTCCCTCTAGCACTCCACTGCTGCCTTATTCCACCACCACATCGTCCCGTAGCCCCAGATGATACATAATTCTTTTCAAAAAGGACAACGTTCTTCGCTCCCATTATGGCAAGGTGGTAAGCTATGGAAGCACCTATTATGCCTCCTCCGATTATCACGATGGATTTATCCCTCATCTTCTTCACCACCTTTTAAAGACGCGAAGGGTACTGGAAAAATCGGGGGCCTTGATATCTGTGGCCTCAACTCATAAGGAGATCTACCGGTTTTTCTCGTCAGGAGGTTTAAAGCCAAGGATGAGCACGTGCGTCCTCCGCAAGGTCCCATACCTATGCGGAGATAACGTCTAAGCTCTTCATAATCAGTGAACCCGGCATCGATCGCCCGCATAACGTCTTCGACTGTAACATCTTCGCATCGGCATACGTAGCTTGCAGGTTTTGACTCTGGCATCACTATCTGACGTACGCTGTGTGCAAGATCGCGATCGATGGAAATATATACAAGATTGGTGAGATTCTTCGACTTTATAACCTTTTCCACAACCGCATTTGACACGATGTTTCCGTCTCGATCAAGGGCAAGAACAACATCCCCTTTTTGAGGGAGCGGAAGGAATTCGTAAGGCACACCTATCAAGGATCTGTTTCCCGTGTAGTCCTCCTGTATCATGAAGATCGCCAGCCCAGGACAGGAAATCGCGCAGATTCCACATCCTGTGCACTTTTCATAATCTATTTTAGGGGGATTGTTAATGTTGTCACCTACTACTATCGCTCCGGTGGGGCAGGATGTCTCGCAGGGATTACACGGAATCGGCTGGAAACATTCGATGACCGGTTTCAACTTATGCTCGAGTCCAGGTGTTTGTTTCACGTTTTGAAAGGATACCCCTTCGTAATGGATTCCCATTTTTTCAAGACCTCGCCTGACCTTTTCGGAAGTGGGACCGCTTCTAAAGATAGAAAGCTTCTTCTGAAGGCGTTCGATTTCTTCTGAAAGGTCGAGGTTTCTAAGTTCTTCTACGATCGTCAGAGCTGCTATTTTCCCTTCGATCATGGCCGTAGTCGCTTCTTCAATTCCTGCAAGATCGCCCGCAACGAAAAGGTTATCAACCGTTGTTCTCATTCTAAAGTCGCGTCGAGGTACATATCCTCCAAGTTCGTTTACGTAAATCAATTCCGCCCCAGCCTGCATAACGAGTTCAACACTTGGAACCAGTCCGACTGCAAGACAAATAACATCCACGACGAGTTCTCTTTCCGTTGAAGGGATCGGGGAATAATGTTCGTCAACTTTTGCTATCACCGCACCTCTAACCCTTTCTTGACCAATGGCTCTAACTAAAGTATGATTTGTCAACACAGGTATGCCGAGTCTTTTAACCTTTGCAGCGTGGACCTCGTATCCACCTATCCTGTCAGTGATTTCGACGATCGCGACAACATCCGCTCCGGCCTGATACAACTGGTAAGCGAGTATGAGCCCTATATTTCCGGATCCAACTATAAGAAAACGCTTACCAGGAAGCACTCCGTACTGATTAACCAGAGTTTGGACCGCCCCTGCGCCATATATTCCGGGCAGATCATTTCCCGGAAATGAAAGGAATCTTTCGCTCGCACCAGCGGCAACTAAGATATACCCTGGCAAAATGCTGAAGACTTTCTCTTTTGTCCTGTCGTAGACACCCACAGCGTCCTCATAGATACCTATAACTGAGGTTTGGGTGAGTGTTAAAACGTTGGGAGATCTTTTTACCTCATCAACAAGAATATCAGCTATTTCAAAACCTCTTTTGGAAGCATAGAATTCTTCATCACCAAAGAACTTATGCGTCTGTTTTACAAGCTGCCCTCCGAGCTTCACCCCTTCATCTACAAGAAGCGTTCTAACGCCGTGGTTGGAAGCGACAATGGCCGCGCTCAGTCCCGCTGGACCTCCACCGATTATCAAAAGCTCCGGTCGCTCAATGTGCTCCATCTTCAACGCCGACCACTCCTCTGTTCTTTTGTAAACGAACGCGCATACCTTCGCGGGCTAAAGTAAGACACGCCCTCACGTTCGGTTTTCCGTCAACCTCAACAAGACACGAAGAGCACTTTCCTATCGCGCAGAACAGACCTCGGGGTCTTTTGTGACGAAGAGAGAGTCTGAAGGTGTCGATGCCGTTTGCTATGAGAGCCGCAGCGATCGTTTCCCCTTCGAACGCTTCTACAGGCTGGTTTTCGAAGAAAAAGACGAAACGCCTGGCACGCGAAAAACGAAGGATTGGATGGTTTTCAATCCTCATCTGTCCCCCTCCCGAAGGTTCTTATCTTTAGACTCTCCTGGAAAATTTTACACCATACGGTAAATGGTTTTAAAGAGGATGGGATACTTTTCGGTGTTATACTTGAATCTGGCAAAGATTCCACTATCTGGGAGGGAAGAGTGATGAAAAAGTTCGCGAAGTCTCATGAATGGGTGGAAGTCGAAGGGAAAACAGCCGTGGTTGGTATTTCTAACCATGCTCAGGAAGAGCTTGGCGATGTGGTATACGTGGATCTTCCAGAACCCGGCAAAGAAGTAAAGAAAGGAGAAGTGCTGTGTACCATCGAATCGGTCAAAGCAGCTGCCGATGTATACAGCCCGGTGTCTGGTAAGGTTTTAGAGGTTAACAAAAACCTGGAAGAAAAGCCAGAGCTTGTGAACGAGTCACCCGAATCAAATGGCTGGCTTGTGAAACTGGAGATCGTCGACGAATCAGAACTCTCCGACCTTATGGATGAAGAAGAATACAGGAAATTCTGCGAATCGGAGGGTTGAACTCCTGAAAGGCTGAGAGGGAGGGGGGACATTGGCCCGTTACTTACCGCACACAGAAGAAGAAGTAAAAGAAATGCTGGAAGCCATAGGTGTAAAAAATGTAGAAGAGCTCTATCGGGATATCCCAGAAGAGCTGAGAAGCGAAGGGTTAAACCTGCCGGATGGACTTGATGAAATAAGCTTAAAACGCCATTTTAACGACCTTTCACGCAGGAACCGAACGTTGAAAGAGTACATGGTTTTCAGAGGCGCCGGAGTTTATTACCACCACGTACCTGAAGTCGTAAAACACCTGGCTATGAGATCGGAATTCTTGACAGCTTACACACCCTACCAGGCCGAGGTTTCCCAGGGTACTCTCCAGGTAATGTTTGAGTTTCAGACAATGATTTGCGAGCTTACGGGAATGGACGTGGCAAACAGTTCCATGTACGATGGCGCCTCTGCCACGGCGGAAGCCATCTTGATGGCGTCGCGCTTGACTGACAGGTTTCGAGCGCTGGTAGCGTCTAACGTACATCCGGAGTATCTTCAGGTTTCCAGAACGTACGCTGAAGGTGCCGGCATCAAAATAGAAATGGTTAAATACGATGAAGACACTGGAAGAGTGGATTTGGACGATCTGAAGAAGATGCTTACCTCGAATGAAAAGCCATCCTGTTTTGTAACAGGCTATCCCAATTTCTTCGGTGTGATAGAAGATTTGAGATTGATAAGAGAAGCGCTTCCAGATGATGTGATGATGATTGTTGTGGTCAATCCTCTAACACTGGCGCTTCTGGAACCACCGGGTTCCTTCGGAGCCGATATCGTTGTGGGCGACGGTCAACCTCTGGGCATTCCCCCACGGTTGGGAGGTCCTTCTTTTGGAATATTCGCCACTAAAGAAAAGCACGTGCGACAGATGCCAGGCCGAATAGTGGGTATGACAGAGGACAGAGAAGGGCGGACCGGTTTTGTGATGGTTCTTCAGACGCGCGAGCAGCATATAAGACGGCATCGCGCCACGTCTAATATCTGTTCCAATCATGCCCACGGAGCCTTGTTGGCAACCATCTATCTTTCGTATATGGGCAAACATGGGTTGCAGGAAGTGGCGAAGCAGTGCTATTCTAAAGCCCACTATCTGGCTGATAAACTGAGCAAGGTGGAAGGGATCCGTCTGAGATTTTCTGGTCCCTTTTTCAACGAATTCGTCGCGTCCGTTGATGTTGATCCATTTAAACTCAATGAATATCTTAAAAGTCAGCGCATACTCGGGCCTTTGCCTCTCAAGCGCTTTTATTCGGAACTCCATAACGAAGTGTTGTTCTGTGCCACGGAGATGAACACCGCCGAAGAGATAACCTTTCTTGCAGGCCGTTTGGAGGCGATGAAAAATGCTGATATTTGAACGTTCACGAAACGGTCGTTCGGCGTACTCCCTTCCGCCAATGGATGTACCGGAATCAGTTCTGGATATGGAGCCTCATCTCATAAGAAAAGTTGAGCCAGGGCTGCCGGAAGTTTCTGAACTGCAGATCGTCCGTCATTATACGGAGCTTTCCAGAAAAAATTACGCCGTGGACGTGGGGTTTTATCCCCTCGGTTCGTGTACAATGAAGTACAACCCTAAGTTGAACGACGCACTGGCAGAGTCGGAAGATCTTTCCTTCCTCCATCCTTACCAGGATGAAGCTGATCTGCAGGGCGCCCTGGAACTAATGTATAACCTGCAAAACATGCTCTGTGAGATAACGGGAATGGATGCCTTTAGCCTGCAGCCAGCCGCTGGAGCCCACGGTGAGCTGACGGGAATGCTCATTATCCGTAAATATCATAAAGTCAATGGTAACACCCACAAGAAGAAGATTCTGATACCCGACTCAGCACACGGCACCAACCCGGCTTCCGCTGCTATGGTGGGATTTGAAGTGGTGGAAATAAAATCCGACTCCGAAGGGCTTGTGGATGTTGAAGAACTTAAAAAGCACCTCGATGAAAATGTTGCGGGAATAATGTTGACCAATCCTAACACCCTGGGCCTCTTCGAAAAGAACGTGTCCGAAGTAGTCCAGCTGGTTCACGAAGCTGGAGGGCTCGCTTACTATGACGGAGCGAATCTCAACGCAATCATGGGGATCGCCAAGCCAGGTGAAATGGGTTTTGATATAGTCCATCTCAATCTTCACAAGACTTTTTCAACACCACATGGGATGGGAGGGCCAGGCAGTGGTCCTGTTGGAGTGAAGAAATTCCTTGAGGAATACCTCCCGGTACCATTGATTCAGGAAGGCGAAGGTGGTTCATACACGTTCAAATACGATTTGAAGCATTCTATTGGGAAGGTTAGAAGCTTTTATGGCAACTTCAGCGTTCTGGTCAGAGCCTATGCCTACATTATGAGTATGGGAGCCGAAGGATTGAAAAAGGTGTCCGAGATGGCTGTTTTGAACGCGAATTACTTGAGAAAGAGACTGAGTGAACGTTTCAAGGTCGCCTATGAGAGAATCTGTATGCACGAGTTTGTTCTCGATAATTATCCAGTTTGGAAAAATCTGGGGGTAAAAACTCTTGATATGGCGAAGCGATTGCTCGATCTGGGTTTTCATGCTCCAACCATTTACTTCCCGTTGATCGTAAAAGAAGCAATGATGATAGAACCCACAGAGACGGAATCCAAGGAGGAACTTGATAGGTTTGCCGAAGCGATGTTCAGGATACTCGAGGAAGCTGAAAAAGAACCCGATATCCTTCGAGAAGCTCCAAAAACCACCCCTGTTTCCCGGCTGGATGAAGCGAAGGCCTCACGCCATCCAGTTGTCAGGTGGAGAAAAGAGGAGGAGAGAGGAAGTTGAACACAGCGCTGCTTATACTCTTATTGACCGCTGTAGCCTACGGGTTCATCATCTTTGGAAAGAAAAACACGCCAGTCGTGGTCTTTGGGATCGGCGCTATCATGTTCGCTCTCAAACTCGTCGAAGGAATGAACGTGGAGAATCTCAGCCATGTCGTGGATTTCAACACTCTCGGGATACTCTTTGGAATGATGATCATCGTCGGGTTTCTAAAGCGGACAGGTTTTTTCCAGTATGCCGCTCTGCAGGTTATGAAGATCAGCAGAGGCAGGTTCTGGTTGATGTTAACGCTCCTCATGTCGCTCACTGCGATCATGTCCGCGTTTCTTGATAATCTCATAACCATTATTCTTCTTGCACCAATCGTATTTCTGATTTCCGACACACTGAACCTCGATCCCACTCCTCTTCTCCTCTTGACTGTATTCGCGGATAACATTGGTGGATCGAGCACGTTGATAGGCTCTCCTCTGAACATCGTTCTGGGAAGTGCAAGCGGGTTGAGTTTCAATGAATTCCTCGTCAATTTGGGCCCTATGGCCATACTCGCTTTTGTTATGACGATGTTCATCTACAAAAAGCGAATAGGAGATGTGGGCAACGTTAAATCCAAACTGATCGAGCTCGCCAAGGTAGATCCGTCGAAGTCGATAACGGATAAAAAACTTCTGACACGAACGTTATATGTCTTTTTGATCGTGATCGCAGGACTTGCGCTTCACGATTTGATAGATGTAGAACTCGCACTTGTAACGGTTCTGGGTGCCGTGGCGCTTCTGCTGATCACAGGACATACGTTCGAAGAGACAGCTGAAGATGTTGACTGGAACATATTATTTCTATTTGCGGGGCTTTATGCCATCTCTTATGCACTTGAAGGCATAGGTGTGACCGAGAAACTTGCCGCCTTGTTCATGCCACTACAAAGCAAACAGTGGCTGGTTCTTTTGATAATGGTCTGGACGGGAGCGTTGATCACTCCGTTTTTGAGTGCTGTACCCGCTGTTTTGCTTTTCGCACCGGTGATACGATTTCTTGTTGGTCATGGATTCACTCCGGATCTGTGGTGGGCGTACGCGATAGGTGCAAATCTTGGGTCGAACCTGACATCTCTTGGAGCCGTTCAAAACATCGTTGGTATAAGACTTCTTGAAAAATCCACGGGACGTAGTTTGAGTTTTGGAGAGTTTATGAGAAGGGCTTTCGGTGTTGTCTTTCCGACGCTTTTGGTTGGGAGTGCATATGTCCTTCTTCTTCTGGGAAGATAAAGTTAATTCTGAAATGGGGTGAAATGAGATGAAAACATCCAAGAAAACCTTTCTGAAAAAAGTACTGGTGGTGTGTTTGCTCGTGGCGGGTGTGATCGCGAGCTCTCTTTTCCTCGGTGCGAAGTCTGTAGACGAGATTTACGAGTATTTCAAGCCCTTCTTCCAGTCCCTTCTGTTGATTCAGAGCGACTATTACGATAAGGACAAGGTCAATGACGAAAAATTACTGGAGGAAGCGATAAAAGGCCTTTTGAAAGGATTGGATGACCCCTTCGCCTGGTATTTTTCGGCGAGAGAAGCGGAAGAGAACAGGATAGACACGGAAGCGGAGTACGGGGGACTGGGTATAGTGGTGGAATACGATCAGGATCACGAAGCTGTTCGGGTGGTTTCTCCAATGGTTGGAACTCCAGCGCAAAGAGCGGGATTGAAAAGCGGGGACCTGATAATAAGTATAGATTCTGTGCCTGTTGCCGAAATGGGATACTGGGAAGCCGTGAAGCGGCTGAGAGGACAGCCAGGTACCTCTGTAACAATACAGGTGCTTCGCGAGGGGTTTGAAGAACCACTGGAGTTCACCTTAATCAGAGAGAAGATAGAACTCAAGACAGTCAAATACGATTTTCTCGACTCCCCGGAAGGAAGGGTAGGGTACATAAGGATAACCAACTTCAGCGTTCCAACCGCAGACGAGCTTCGAGATGCTCTGAATCGACTCTTCCAGATGGGAATCAAAGGCATTGTTCTTGATTTAAGGGACAATCCCGGGGGGCTCCTTGATACGGCTATAGAAGTCGCCAGTTTCTTTGTTGACGAAGGTGTGATAGTCAAAGTAAGAGATTCTCATGGTTTTGTAGACGTATACAAAAGTTATGGAAACGATTTCCCAAATGTTCCCATGGTCCTTGTAGTAAATGGTGGAAGCGCTTCAGCGTCGGAAATAGTAACAGGAGCGTTGATGGACAATCATATCGCCACGGTGGTTGGAAGCAAAACCTATGGAAAAGCGGCTGTCCAGAGAGTCTATCCTCTTTCTAATGGTGGAGAGCTCTGGCTACCCATTGCCCATTACTTCACACCATCTGGTAAAGACATACATCTACAGGGCATAGAACCAGAGATCACCGTTGAAGCGACGGATGTTCATGAGACATTCACCAGCGAGTTGACTCTTTCCGAAGTTGAAGTTCAGTGGGAAACGGATCCTTTCCTGAAAAAGGCTCTTGAAGTGCTGGAAGAAAAAATAAGAGCTCTGGAAAGAAAAGATTGAAGGTGAGAACCTGTCTCTGCTGAAAGTTCTCATTCTTGCAATTTTTGCCATTGCATTTGCGTTTTTCTGCATGGTATATATCTTTCCAGGTGAAGAGTACAGGATTCTCACGCGTGAGGGTGCCCCGGAATTTGCTTTTTATTCCCCTTACGCAAACTGGTGGCAAAACTTTTTAAGCGACTTGAAGATGCAGAGTTTTCTTGGACGAATATACGGTGTTTACATAAAAAACGGGTTTTCAACGCTCTTTGTGAGAAAAGAAGACGACAGACTGGTTATACAGGCGCCTACAAGGGATCTTTTTTATAATCTCTACAGTTATGTATCCGTTTACAAAGGTATAACAGTTCAGGTAAACACGAAAAGTGTGAGAACCACGACGCGCGTCATAGCCTCAAGCGAAGAGGCAGACTTTGGGAATATACTGGTCTACTACCAACCGGGTTATGTACTTTTGAGCATCGATGAAGCCAGCGAAATAGGAACGGAATACAAGGTGGTTGAACTGGTAGACCAGAATTTGCTGAATACACTCATGGACGCCGCTGAAAAGGGCATCTATATAGTCATCGCAACTCCTGAAGAGCTTTTTGGAAGGATAAGATCTTTCTGCCAGGCTCTTGGTTATACAGAGATACCCAGGGAATTCATTATAAAAGGAGTGAGTGGTTGAGTTGGACTTGATCTTCAGGGCTATCTTCCAGCCGAAGAGAATAAAGTCGCGTTCTCACATAGACAGCCTCCTCTGCCTGCTGGTTATAATACTCGTCTTTGCTGTTTCTTTCTGGCCCTTCTTTGTACGTTCTTTTATGTGGTGGAAAGTTCTTCTGGCTGGAGGCTTTCTTTTCCCGCTATACGTTTATGGAATAGCTGGAGTCTATCTTTTGATCGCCAGAGTTGATAACACTGTGGAATTCGTCTCTTCATTTCCAGGAGTCATGGTTCCATATATTTTCTTTCCTCCTCTTTACATAGCAACTGGTTCTTTCTGGCTACTTTTACCATTAGCCCTATGGTCAGGTATTCTTGAGGTTTTTCTGCTGAAGTCCCGTTCACTCTACAAAACACTCTTTGGAGTCATTGCTTTCAAAGCACTGAGAATAGCGCTCCTGTTTCTGGTGGTGGCAAGATGAAGAGGTTTTCTGAAAAATTTTCCACCTTTGTTATGAACAACTGGAAACTCATCCTTGCCTTCTATTCAATATTGCTTGTGCTGGCCGTTTTTCTCGCGCTCCAGCTTGGTGTGGATCCAGATCTCACGAACGTGCTGGAAAAGGATGATCCTGTATTAAAAGAGTACCTTGAGTTTCAAACCTACGCCATGGGGCAGGACAATCTCGCCCTCGTGATAAAGACTGGGGGGAATTTAAACGCTCTAATCCCGCGTGCATTACGCATCGTTGAACGACTCAAAAACAGCGATTTTGTAGAGCGTATTGTGAGTACGGAAACCCCGGAAAGTCTACGCTTCTACGGACTTTTCACCCTTTCATCCAGGCAGCTTGAAGAAATAGTGGGTCGTATCGAAGGGCTGTCGAATACACTTAGCAGATTAAATCCCTTCGATTTCAACACCGTTCGTCTCTTTGGAAACGCCATAGCAACTCTGGACTCTGTGAGAACCTTTTTCGAAGGAGACGATGACCAGACCAAATACTTGATGATCTCACCGGACCGGGAGCTTTTGGTAATCACCATAATCCCCACCGGACAAATAGCCGACGTAGAGCATGTCTCAAGAGTTGTGAAAGGATTTCAAAAGATTGCCGAAGAAGAGCTGGCCAATCGCTACGAGTGGGGATTCACTGGAAGTTACGCAAGCAATTACGACGGACAAAAGCAGCTGTACAGAGACTTTTTCGTCACAAGCGTCGTCTCACTCGGTGCGGTGATACTATTATTCCTCATAGGCTACGGGAGTTTCATACTCACGGGCCTTGTGCTCGTTGTTGTGGGTAGCTCCATGTTTTTCACCCTGGCCCTGGCACGGGTTCTTTTTGGTTCGCTGAATGTTGTCACGACTTTTGTGAACGCGATAACGCTTGGATTAGGCATCGACTTTTCAATACACGTTCTAACGCATATATACGAGGAATACCGACATGGAAAGGAAGCGGGAGCTTCGGTTCGCAGCGGTTTGAATTCGGTGATTCGTCCACTATTCATTGGAGCCTCGACAACCGCTGGTGTCTTTGCCCTGTTCATCCTGGTCAGATCCCCTGCACTGGTCGAACTGGGTATAGTGAGCGCTCTCGGCATCAGTGTTTTCTTTCTGGTAAGTCTAACGCTTTTGCCAGCCCTCTTTATGTTATTCAGAAAACGTTTCAATCGACTGAAATTCGGATCAAGCGGAAAGGTTTACTATCTGCTTGCGCGGTATGTCCCGGGTTTTGGAAGAATCTTTATGATTTTTGTTCTTGTGACGGCCGGATATGTTTCATATGTGGGCGTGAAAAATTACCTGGACTTTTCATACACCCCTCCGGGGTTCAGCTCCTCTGATGCACCTTACATGGTATACGGAGAGCTCATTGCAAAACATTTCGGTAGCGACTTTCTCAACGAGGTCGTAGGGCTTGTTCCTACAGTTTCCCAGCTTCCCACAACTATGGAACGCCTCGAAAAATCTCCTCTGGTCGAAGAAGTAAGCTCCATATACAATCTTATAGGATCCAATCTCGACGAGAAAAGCTTCAGTGAGGCAAAGCGTATCTACCGCATAATCGGTGAGAATGCGAGAAATCCTCTGGTAGTAGCTGTAATGCAAAAATATAAAGCTCTCGACGAATTGCTGAACGCAGTGGCTGTTTCTTTACAGGCCGAAAACCCGGAAGAAGTTGTGGAAGCTGTGATAAACAATCTATCAGAAGACTACAGAAAATTGTTCGTTTACGAAAATCCCGACGGAAAGAAATGGTATATCGTCAGAATAAGACCCGCTATCAATCTTTACCAAAACAACGGGCTTAAGCGATTTGTAGAGGAAATGGACAGACTTAAGGTGAAGATAATGGGGTATCCTTATCTGATCTATCATGTTTCAAACAAGGTGAAGAACATCATCTCTCTTTTGATGATTCTGGCGGTATTTGCGGTTTATGTAATCATACTTCTTGGAACAAGGGCTCCGATCGCTTCTCTGATAATGTTGATGGCATTGATCCTTGTGGTAATGGCTACTTTCGGAGCCATGAGATTCATGGGTATTGAAGTCACCTTCATCAACTTGCTTTCCGCGCCTCTGATAGTGGGAATAGGTGTGGACGCCATGGTGCATCTATGGCATGTTCGTACTGGAGACTCTACTATGAAGATCGCGCGCACTCTAAAGGCCGTAACATTCTCAGCAGCAACTACTGCCGCTGCGTTTCTCTCTCTGGCGCTCGCCGAAGGCAAGATCCTGGAAGAGTTTGGACTCTCAATGGCTGTCGGGATATTCATTGCCTGGTTTCTTTCTGTCTTCGTGGTCTACGCCATATTCGGCGGTGAGAAGAAATGAGGATCGCCATGTTTTCCGACACGTACCTGCCGCAGGTTAACGGGGTGGCAACGTCTATACATCTTTTCCGAAGAGAGTTAGAACGCCTGGGCCATGAGGTTTATGTGGTAGCCCCTGTGTCACCTCCGGGGGATGATAAGGTTCTGGTGGTACCGGGAGTTACCTTCGCATTTGAAAAACAGCATAGAATAGCGCTTCCCAATCTTTTGACCATTGTAGAGTTTCTCGAGGAAAACCGTGTGGAGCTCATCCACAGCCATGATCCGTTTTCGCTTGGTTTTAGGGCGATGAGAGCGGCCAAGCTTATGGGATTACCACATGTTCATACGTATCACACGCTCCTGGTAAAATACAGGCATTACATACCTCCACCACTAACACCAACCGAAGCAGCAGTAAAAGCGTTTAGTAGATGGTTCTGTAATAACTGCCATGTAGTTATCGCTCCCACTGAAGCCATCCGCGAAGAACTCACTGCATATGGAGTGAATGTTCCCATAGATGTTGTTCCAACAGGGATTGACGTGGAAAACTTTAAAATCCCTAAAACGGATATCCGCGTTAAACACGGTATCCCTGAGAGCAGGAAGATTCTGCTCTTTGTGGGCAGACTTGCCAAGGAGAAAAACGTTCTTTTTATACTCGATGTTTTCAGAGAAATTACAAAAGAGTTCGATGTCCATCTGGTTCTTGTGGGAGATGGGCCTTTGCGCGGTGATATAGAAGACAGGATAAAGAAGTACAAACTGCACGAAAGGACCACGCTCACAGGTTATCTGAAAAGAGAAGAAGTGATAGATTACTATATCTGCAGTGATCTGTTCATCTTTGCTTCAGTCACAGAAACACAGGGACTTGTAGTCCTCGAATCGCTTGCCGCGGGGACTCCTGTTGTTGCCGTGGCTAAAGCTGGTGTTGCAGACGTCCTGGTTGACGGCCAGGGATGTATACTTTTGAAGGAGCCGAACATGAAGGCGTTTGTACAGGCGGTAAAAGACTTTCTGACTTCTCCGGGATTCTACGAGGAGCAAAAGAAGAAGGCAAGAGAGTATATTGAAAGAAACTGGAGTATGAGAGCGGTAACCAAGAAACTCGTCGCGGTTTACAGAAAGGCTTTCGACCTTGTTCCCAGACCAGAGACCCCGCCGATGTTTTCTAGGCTGGGACAGTTTGCCGAATCTCTACTCAAGGTATTCAGAGGAGATAGCGATGAAGCATAGAGAGAATGCCATGCAGCTTATCCAAACACTCGAGGTTCGCGGGGTCGACTGTGCTTCCCTGAAATCCGAAGACATAGATCTTTTTTCCATAGCCCTGTGTCATAGTTCATACGCGAATGAAATGACACAGGCAGGAGTCTCCGTCTCGTCGAACGAAAGGCTTGAATTTCTGGGAGATGCCGTACTGGACCTTGTCATCGCCGATCATCTCTACAACCGATACGAGCTATCCGAAGGAAAGATGTCCATGGTGAAAGCCGCCGTTGTAAGTGAACCTGTTCTCGCCGGACTCGCAAAAGAACTGGGGTTAAAAGAACTGATCTGCCTTGGCAAGGGGGAAGAGTTAACAGGAGGCAGGGAGAAGAATTCTATTCTCGCAGATTCGTTTGAAGCCTTCGTGGGTGCGTTTTACCTTATTTTCGGGCTGGAAAAAACCAGGGATTTTCTCACTTTTCTTTTCGAACGGGTTATCCATACATTCGTAACCTCAGATGTCGTCGTTGATTACAAGACAAGCCTTCAGGAACTCACTCAGGCACGGTTTAAAACCCTCCCGGAGTACAGACTTGTCGCAATCGAAGGACCCTCACACGCTCGAAAGTTCACGGTGGAAATATGGCTTCAGGGTGTTAAAATAGCTAATGCATCCGGAAGGTCGAAGAAGGAAGCTCAGCAGAAAGCCGCAAAGATAGCTTATGAAATCTTAAGGGAAAAGGAGGAATTTCAAGGTGCAGATAACACTCGATGAACTTTTGAACTTACTGGTAGCACGTTTGGACACACTCGAGGTTGCCGTTGAAGATCTGAAGATGAGAACAAACGTACTCTCGAGGTTACTTAAAGCCAAAGCCGATTTCGAGAAAGATGATGTGGAATCAGCTGTCAGGAAGGAATTCGAGGTAATGAAAGACGCCGGTATGATCTCGGAGTATAAAGAACAGGAAATAAAAAAGTATTCTGAGCAGATATGGAGCTGGCTGGTTGGAGACGTGAAAGAACTGAGAGAAGCTCTCGAAAGATATCGTGAAAAACTGGAAGAGATCGCACGTCAGGCACGTTCGAAGGCCAGCATAGACATAGCGAGCCCTGATCTGCTGACACATCTGGATCAGCTGCAAAACAAAGGTAAACCACCGAAGATCCTCTGAGGTGGTATCGGTATGAAGCATCGGAGAAACCTTAAGCGCTACGCTCTTGAGACTCTCAAAGCCTATCTTTTTCTTTTACCATCGCTGGTCGTCCTTTCTATCTTCGTTTTCTGGCCTATAGGTTTCTCCCTTGTTTTGAGCTTTTTTAAATGGGATTTTCGTCATCAACGAAACCCCGTGTTTATTGGATGGGAGAACTATCGTCAACTGTTTCTGATAGAGTCGCCCTTCAGTTTCACTCTGGCGATCCTCGTAACCATGATAGTTCTCTTTCTATCTATATTGATGGTACTTGCGATATATCAGGTTTTCAGGAAAAAAATAACCCTCTGGCCCGCCGTATTCATCACGCTGTTTCTAACCTCGAGACTGTACTTTCCAGCAGTTGAAAGGAATTTGCTTCTCACTCTTGTGGTTCTGACAACTTTCGTGGTCCTATTTCTCATAGCACGAAAAACTCTGAAAAAGGAATGGACGACTTTCACGAACTCACCATTAGGCTCCACCTTCCTCGTGATTGTACTCTTCGTTTTCCTTCGATACTATGCTCATGTGACTAAGGATATCATCGCATACCTTGCTGTTGTTAAAGAAAGCACCTTGTTCATAAAAGCCATATGGAACACGGTGTACTATGTTATCCTCGCAACACCGACCACCATCTTTCTAGCTCTAGGAATAGCGCTGTTGCTGAATCGCCCACTAAAGCTTCGTTCTTTTTACAGAACGGCTTACTTCATCCCGTTCGTGACTTCGGTGGTCGCGATTTCACTCGTATGGAAATGGATTTTCAACGATGAATTTGGCCTTCTCAACTACTTTTTGAGCTGGTTTGGTGTTGAAAAAATCGCCTGGTTGAAAGATGAAAGGTGGACCATTCCAACCATAGCCATCGTGTCTATCTGGAAAACGGTGGGCTACGACGCCGTGATCTTCCTTGCAGGGTTGCAGAACATTGATAAATTTTACTATGAGGCGGCAGAAGTGGATGGCGCGAACAATCTGCAGAAGTTTTTCTATATAACCTGGCCTTTGCTGTCTCCCACGACGTTTTTTGTCTTGATCGTCTCAATGATAGGAGCCTTCAAGGTGTTCACGGAGGTTTATGTTCTCTACGAAGGTTTGCCGGGGCCTTACGGCAACAGTGGATTGACGATGGTTTATTACATTTTTGATACCTTTTACCAGAAGCAGAGAATGGGGCTCGCAAGCGCGGCAGCTTATGTACTTTTCGCCATAATACTGGTTTTGACACTGATTCAATTCAGGATCGGAAGAAAGAGAGTTCAGTACGTGGGGTGAAGAATTTTGGGTCACGGGTCTAAACTTCTGGGGCAGATACTCGTTTACCTTCTTGTTCTCGGCGGTGTCGCTGTAATGTTGATGCCCTTCGCGTGGATGCTGGTAACATCCTTCAAGCTTCCAAGCGAAGTTGAAAAGTGGCCGCCTCAGTGGACCACGAAAAATCTTTCCTCTCATCGAACTCTCAAAGTGTATCCATCATTTGGAGCTTCCAAATCGATAGATTTCTCGGCTCTCTCGTTCAAAGAATTTCTCAACCTGTCTTCCTTCTGGGTTGAAGATTCGGCGAAAAATGTCATCGTCTTGAAAATAGACGATGACCCTGTGAGAAGAGGAGAGCTACATATAAGAATCGATCCTCTTGACGTTCCCGTAGATATCCCATCTCTTTCAGAATTTCATTCGGGACTCGAAGAGTATGAAAAATCTCTTCCAAAGGATCTGGGTAAGATCTACGAAAGCATGATGAAAGACGTTTCCAACACCGAAGACTTCCTTGATCGTTTCTTCGAACTCTTTCTCTTTTCGAAAAATCCTTTTATGGGACGCGATTTTCTCCCTGATGAGCTTTCATCACAGCTCTCCAGCATAAAAGAGCAATTGGAAAGATACGGAAACAGGTTGATCACACATTCCAGCCTGAGGATAACACCATCCGATGATGCTGAAACCATTAAAGCCAAGGAAAGCATTTCGAAGATAGTTGGAGAAAGCATCGAAGGGTTAAAAGAAGACATTGAAAAACTGATGCTCTCTTTGAGCGATTACAGAAAGGGCCTCAGTACAACCTTAACCCCTGAAGAGATTGAAAACCTCAGGACCAATCTCGAAGGGCTACTCCACTGGGATCTCAGGAAACTTGTCGCAAATACTTTGGGATATGCACCGGAGTTTGCGGAAAGCTTGTTCAGGTTTTACGAATCGCGATTCGTCTCACCTGTTCGAGCATGGATGAACCTCATAGAGCTCTATCAACGGGTTTGGGATTCATACAAAGCGATTCAAAAAGGAACTGCTGTGAATCTGGTCGTCAGACTCAAAACTCCGAAGGAAATCCACAATGAGATAAAAGAATTCATATTATCAGACGCGTCTTTGGAACACGATAGAACACTGCTGCTCAATCTGCTCGAAGATGTCGGTGCTGAAAGCCTTGTCGACAGATACATAGGCGAACTCAACAAACGCCTTTTTGAAATTATGGACAACTATGGCTTTACAGGTGACCGACAGGCGTTTCTGGTTAGTGTGAATGAGCTGGTTAACCACATAAGAGAATTTGCCCCAATAAAGAGCGTTGACACTGTGATGGAAAATGCGAAGAACTGGGGCGAGATGAAAGAACGTTTGTTTGAATTGCTGGGGAATGATGAACTCTCTATTTCCAAAATCAACAAGTTCGCTTCCACCGCTCAGAATGATGGTCTCGCTTATGACATCTTGAAGGTCAAGTGGCAGCAGTCCAAGGACATCCAGGCTTTGAGGGATAAGGTTACGCGTATCAAGAACGCAACGATTCCAGTAAACCTTCCCCCTGATATCAAAAGCGTACGGTGTATCGGTGGTAAAACAATAGAGATAGAGACGGCTTATCATCGCGTGTGGCTTTACGATAGCGGATTCTCTGTGGACGCTCGTTTTTCTCCGGGTGAGGTTTTTCTCAACTTCTTCCAGAATTATGTGGATGCGTGGAAGGCTGCTCCATTTGGAAGATACTATGTAAACACCGTGTTTGTTGCTACGGTGACCACCATCCTGGAAGTTATAATCGCTGCGATGGCTGCCTTCGCCTTTGCCAAACTCGAGTTTTTTGGAAGAGACTTCCTCTTCACGCTTTATCTCGCAACGATGATGGTTCCAGGCGAGGTTCTTCTCGTTCCAAACTACATTACCCTGACTAAATTCGGCTGGATAGACACCTATTACGCCTTGATAGTGCCGTGGGTTGTCCAGGTTTTTGCTATCTTTCTGATGCGACAGCATTTTAAAACGCTTCCTGATGAACTTTTCGATGCCGCAAAGATCGACGGTGCTTCCAAATGGCGGTTTTTGTGGACGGTTGTTCTCCCTCTTTCCAAGCCTGTCGTGATCACAAGTGCACTTTTAAAGTTCGTGGGAAGCTGGAACGCTTTTCTATGGGTACTGATAGTGACAAAGAGTCCTGAGATGAGAACCTTACCGGTGGGGCTCCAGACGTTCAGCAGTGAGGTTGGAACACTATACAACCAGTTGATGGCTGCGTCGACTTTCTCAATGCTACCGGTAATACTGCTCTTCCTGTTCACCCAGCGCTACTTCATACAGGGTATAGCGAGAACAGGGTTGAAGTGAATTCACGGAGGGATCGACTATGAGAAAAATGGTATGGGGTTTACTGGTTTTTGTAGGGCTTTCATTCATGCTTTTCCTAACGTCATGTAATGGAGGAACAGGTACATCAGCAAAGACGTTGCGTGTGCACAACCTTCTATACAGTGTATCCACAGAGACTTCAGAGTATTATGAAAATTACAACTACGAAATGTACATAGACTCAATAGAGGTCGATGGACTCGCTTCACCACTGATTATCGGCAAGATTGTGGATTTGAACACCGAATTCGACCTCGATGTATCCTTCGACATCACGGGAAATATCGAAGGTTCCACGCTGGTTATAAACACGGGGGGGTTAGCGACCTTCACCACCTCCTTCCCCACCCAGGTAGAAATACCTGAAAAACTCGAGGGGGTGGTTCACCATCTGGAATCGGGCATGTTGAAAAAGGGCTGGAGCACATATCAGAGTGATGAAGTAACACTAAATCTGTATTTCGATATTTCAAATCAGGAATTACCCAGCTTTTTTGCAATAACATCGCCCACCACAACAGTCGAGTTAGATCTTGGTCTTTCAAATGCTAACGCGACTGTAACAGTTGAAATTCCAAGCTTTTTGATTCATAGCAGTGTAAGCGCGTCTCCAGTATCCTGGAAAGGCGTGCGAGTGGCTGATGTGTTCGGTACAATTCGTCTTAATTTGCCACAACCACAGGATTTCGGTAGCTACACCATCAGGTTCACTTATTTTGAAGGTTCAACGGAAAAATCAACCGAATTGACGGTGGGTGACTGACTTTTGAAGAAAAAAAGAGGACCACTCTGGGGTAGGGTTGTTCTCCTTCTCCTTCTGCTTTTCATCATCAGCGCTAACGCGGTGGCGATTTTCAGATACGTGAAGGCAAAAGAGGAGCTGGCGCTGGCTGAAGCTCACTATAAAGAACTGTTGAAAAGAGTCAACGTGCTGGAAGATGATCTAAAAGCCCTTGAACAGATACTGAAGCAGAAAAATGACGGAGAGAAATGAAGTGAAGGATTTCAACGTTGTGGTAACAACCTCTCATCAACCCGATGCTGAACAGGTAAAAAAGGCCAGAGAGCTGGCTCGCTCTCTGGGCTTTCCATATGTCTCGAGAAAACGTTTGAAAAGTATTTCAAGGCCTTCGCTTCTGGTATATGTTTTGGAAAAAAACGGTCGCCTGGTTCTGGTTAGCGAAGCGGGAAGACTATTCTTTCATCCCTCCGCTGCAAAAATACGCTTCATCAATTTAAAAAAGGGACTCAGTGATCATCTGATCAAAGCTCTTTCACCTGAAGGATACGAACAGGTTCTCGATCTGACTTTTGGTCTTGGAAGCGAGGCAATACTCATGGCCCATTTTCTCCCAAAAGGCAAAGTAGTAGGACTGGAGGCATCTGTCCACATCTACAACGTTGTCCGTTACGGGATGATTCATTTTCTTCAGTCAACGGTGAAACCCGAAGAGGAATGGATCAAAGATGCCATTCGAAGGATCGTGTTGATAAACGCTGACTTCAGAGAATATGTTAAAAACACGCCTGAAGAATCTTTTGATGTCGTTTACTGTGACCCCATGTTCGAACAACCGAAATACGCTTCTTCTTCCATGAATCCGTTGAGACCCGTTGCGGTATATGACACACTCAGCAAAGAAGATGTCGAATCCTTTCTCAGAATATGCAGAAAAAAAGTTATAATCAAGTTTCACAGGGAGGATACCTGGTTCAAAGAACTGGAGTTTCACTGGATCACAGGTAGCAAAAAGAGCGGTGTGTTCTATGGGGTGATAGAAAAACGGTGAAGTTCCCTATCATTTTCGGTCCAACTGCCGTTGGTAAGACGGAGCTGGCTGTAAGACTTGCCGAATATTTACCTATAGAGGTTATTTCGATGGACTCGCGGCAGATTTACAAGTACATGGACGTTGGAACCGGAAAACCTTCTCCTGAAGTTCGAAAGCTTGTTCCTCATCATCTTATCGACTTTCTTGATCCTTCACAGAATTACAACGCTTACCTGTTTCGAAGAGATGCATTCAGATTAATTGCGGACATCGTTGACAGAAGGAAGATTCCGATAATTGTCGGCGGAACAGGTCTCTACGCCGACGCTCTGCTTTTTGGCATGATCGAAGGAGTCCCGGCTAACGAGGCTTTAAGAACAGCCCTTTTAAATCTGGAACGTTCATTCCCCGGGATTCTGAGAAGAATACTGGAGAAAGTCGATCCGGATGCCGCAATGCGAATTCACAGAAATGACATGAAGAGAACTGTCAGAGCCCTGGAAGTTCACATTATGCTGGGCAGGAGGATAAGCGATATATGGAGTGCCCAGAAGAAGGAGGCAGTTGACAGCCCTTTCTACATCATACTAATTGAAAGAAAAAGAAAAGATCTCTATGATAGAATAAACGAAAGAACATTAAAAATGTTCAAAGAAGGACTTGTTGAAGAAGTGAAAGCACTTTTACATATGGGGTATTCACCTGAACTCGACGCCTTAAAAACTATAGGTTACAAAGAGGTCCTAAAATATCTTGATAAAGAGCTCTCACTCGAGGAGACGATAAGGTTGGTACAGAAAAACACGAGACAATACGCACGAAGGCAGATCATGTGGGGAAGAAGGTACAGGGAAGCGCTTAGATTCAATCTCAGCGAAACACCCATAGAACGTGTCGCAAGCGAAATGTCGAAACTCATAAAATCACGTCTGGGGGGATGAATCCGTGGCAGAAAAGTACAATCTTCAGGACAGATTTTTGAACCTGTTGCGTATCAACAAAATCGAGGTAAAGGTCTATCTGGTTAACGGATTCCAGACCAAGGGAATCGTAAGATCGTTTGACAGTTACACCATTTTGCTGGAAAACGGGACTCAGCAAAGTCTTATTTACAAGCACGCTATAAGTACAATCATGCCTTCCAGCTTCGTGAGACTTGTACAGCAGAAAAAAGAAGAGGACGATGAAACCAAAGTTGGAGAATAATGCCAACTCGAAACCAGTTTTTTCGATCAAGTTCCCCGCGATCGTAGAATTTGTAGTGCCTTTAAGAAAGGCCTTCATTTCATTTCTGGAAATAAAAAAGGTACCTCATGAACTCTCTTACATGCTGACACTTGGCATGAGTGAAGCTGTTATAAACGTTATAGAGCATACTTACAAGTTCGACGCCTCAAAATGGGTAGTGGTTGAGTGGATGCTCGAAGAGATTGAAGGGGAGCGAGAACTTGTGGTTACCATAAGGGATTTTGGTAAAAAAGTGGATCCTTCCAGTTTGACGCCAAGACCCCTGGACAAGCTGGAAGATCATGGACTTGGTCTTCATCTTATCAAAAAAGCCTTCGATGTAGTGGAATTCGATCAGAACGTCGCTGAGGGCAATCTCTTGCGCCTCGTGAAGAAACTTTGAGAGACACGTATGTACACGTTGTAGGTGGAGGACTTGCCGGATCAGAAATAGCCCTTCAGCTTGCTTCTCGAGGCATTCACGTAGTTCTTCACGAAATGAGACCAATGGAAGTAACAAAAGTACACACATCCGCCATGTTCGCGGAACTCGTATGCAGCAATTCCCTGAAGTCGAACGATCTTTCAAACGCTGAAGGTCTGTTGAAGGAAGAACTTCGCATGCTTGGTTCAAAGTTACTCCAGATAGCCGAGAAGTGCGCTGTTCCTGCAGGAAAGTCCCTCGCTGTTGACAGGAAGCGTTTTTCAGAGATGGTATCTGAAGCGTTATGGAATGAGAATCGTATAATTATAAGGAGAGAATTGATTGAACAGATCCCGCTTGAAGACAATACATTATGGGTTATTGCGACCGGACCTGTCACGCACCGGCGTTTTGCAGGATGGCTTCAGAAGTTAACCGGTGGTTTTCTGCACTTCTTCGACGCTGTTTCTCCTATCATTTACGCCGATAGCATTGACATGCAGAAGGTTTACGTTGCCGATCGATACGGAAAAGGAAGCGGCGACTATCTTAATTGCCCAATGAACGAAGAGGAATACGAGATTTTCTGGAAGGAACTTGTGAATGCCGAGACAGTGGAAGTTCACGATTTCGATAAAGGCCTTTTGTTTGAACGGTGCCAGCCTATCGAAGAAATAGCACGAAGCGGGAAAGACGCGCTGCGCTACGGACCCTTAAAGCCTGTGGGCTTACTGGATCCGAGAACTGGCAAAGAACCTTATGCAGTGGTACAGTTGAGAAAGGAAAATCGCGAAGGAACACTTTACAGTCTGGTAGGTTTTCAAACACGCCTTCGCTGGAAGGAACAAAAGCGTATCATAAGACTAATTCCCGGTCTCGAAAAAGCGGAAATCGCTCGCTATGGTGTGATTCATAAAAACGTGTATATTGAAGCCAATCGTGTCCTTGACGATTTTTTGCGACTCAGAAAGCACAAGAAACTATTCTTTGCTGGACAGGTGGCCGGTTTCGAAGGCTATGTTTCAGCGATCGCCACTGGGCTTTTTGTGGCTTTTAACATTTACCGAAGTTTGTCCGGGCAGGATATGACCTCTTTCCCGCGAGAAACCATGCTTGGCTCACTGGTAAACGCCGTGGTACACCACGAAGGAACGCTCAAACCCATGTATGCCAATTTTGGTTTGCTTCCACCTTTAGCGTTGCGGGGCTCGCGGTTGGAGAAAAGGCTCGAAATGAGTAAAAGGGCTTTGAGTGCTATAAAGGAATTCCTTGACAGCGAGGGGAAAGCGTGGCAAACGTTCAGGTCCAGGTCAGCTCTGACAAGTTAAATGCCTTCGTTATTTTAAAGGACGATGGACGTCCACTTGAAAAAGGGCTTATTCTGTCTGCCGTAAAAAGTCATGGCATCAAATTCGGTATAAAAGAGGAGCGAATTCAGGAATTAGAAGCACATCCCGTATACAACCAGGCCATTCTCATAGCATCTGGTATCCCTCCCGAACACGGAGAGGATGCTCGAATTCGAATACTCATTGATGAGTACGCCCGGCGTGATGCGCAGCAAAGAGTAAGAAAGGGGGGTACTCCTCTTCCAATCGTTAAGGCCGGTGAAATAGTTGCTATCAGGGTGCCACCCACTGAAGGCAAAGAGGGCACCGACGTTTATGGAAATCCAATACCCCCAAGACCCGGGAAAGATCAGTCCTTGAGATGCGGGAAAAATGTAAGAGTTTCCGAAGATGGAACAAAGGCAATTGCCGAATGTGACGGAATACTGAAGGTAGAAGATGAAAAAATCATAGTTGACGAATTACTCATGATCGACGGAGATGTGGATTATTCTACCGGTGACATAGACTTCCCGGGAGCTGTCTTGATAAAGGGAATGGTGAAACCCGGTTTTACCGTCAAAGCGAAAAAAGATATCGAAATTGGAAGTGTTGTTGAAGCGGCAACAGTTATGTCGTACAAAGGCGAGGTAAGAATCGGTGGTGTGAAAGGCAGAGGCAAGGGCCTGATCACCGGAAAGACTATTAGAGCCAGATTTGTCGAAAATGCCAATCTCGAAGCAGATGAAGACGTGATTGTGGAAGCTTCTATCATCAACAGCAATGTTAAAGCAGGCCGTGACGTGTTGTGTGTTGGTAAAGAATGCGCAATAGTTGGAGGGAATATCGTTGCAGGTCGAAGGGTCTCCTGCTGTGAACTTGGTTCTGAAGTTGCCGTCCACACCAGGGTTGATGTTGGCGTAGATCCTAAGATATCAGAAAAGATAAGACTCCTGAAGGCGCAACTGAAACTCGATCAGGAAAATCTTCAAAAGCTTGTAAAAGTTGTTTCCCTTTTTAAGTCAAGAATAGAACGCGATGAAGATTTGCCACAGGATAAAAAAGAAGCGTATCAGAAAGCTCTTGAAAGTATCGTGAACCTTCGAGCCTCGATAGAAGCCACTAATCAACAATTAAAAGAACTTCAAGAGGATATAGAAAAGGCCGCAAAAGAAGCGGAAATTATCGTAAGGAATAGAGTATTTCCCGGTGTGGAAGTGACGATGTTTTCCGAGCGTTACGTCTTCAATCAGGTTGCAAGTAAAATAGTTCTCCAGTACAGGGATGGACAAATAGTCTTCAGAGGATATCAAGAAGAGGAGGTATGAAAGTGTTGCGACTGGAGCGCAGAGAAAGCACGAGCAAAACCTTCCAAATCGCTATCTCTGTTTTAACCGTCGTGCTGGCTCTTGTCGTCGTCGGAATACTCCTTTATTTTTTTGGCGTCAACCCGATAGAAGCGTATAAAGAGATGTTTTTATGGCCTTTTGGAAACGTCTATGGTTTTTCCGACACACTGGTAAAGAGTATCCCGATAACACTCGCCGCGCTGGGTCTCATATTCCCTTTCCAGATGCGAGTCTGGAACATAGGTGCAGAAGGACAGTTTCTCATGGGAGCATTTGGAGCGAGCCTTGCAGCCCTCTACATCTTTCCCGGTCTTGAAAACAGGATTCTCATGGTTTTACTTGTATCGATGTTCGGTATTATCTTTGGAAGTCTGTGGGCTGCAATTCCCGGTTTGATGAAGGCATATCTAAGAGCTGATGAGATCGTTTCAACGATAATGCTGAATTATGTGGCTCTGCTATGGATAGATTACCTCGTTTATGGACCCTGGAAAGACCCTCAAGGCTACAATTTTCCGATGACCAAATTTTTCCCTGACGCTGCGTGGTTGCCGTATTTCGGTCAAACCCAAATTCATGCGGGAATCATCATTCTTCCTCTGGCTGCCTTTTTCGCCTACTATTTAACCCGCCTTTCCCCGTGGGGTTTGAAGATAAAAGTCATTGGCGACAATGAGAAAACAGCGTGGTATGCAGGTATAAACGTCAATCGAGAACTTTTTGTTGCCATGCTCTTAAGCGGCGCGCTGGCAGGCCTGGGAGGAGCCCTACACATGATGGGAGCGCAGCATCGATTACAACACGGATTTTCCGCCGGTTATGGATATACCGCTATCATCGTCGCATGGTTGGGAAAGCTCAATCCCTGGGCGGTTCTGATAGTCGGCATATTGTTTACAGGACTGCTCGTTGGTAATGAACAGTTACAGATCTTTTTTGGGATCCCGATCTCTTTGATCTTCGTCTTTCAGGGTGTGGTCCTGTTGGGACTTCTTGCAGGAGAAATATTGAGCAGATATCGCATTAAATTCGCGCGCAAAGGAGTGGGCGAGAATGCTTGACGGGTTCATCAGCGTCGCGACAGCAGCTGTGAGATCAGGTACACCACTTTTGTACGCCACTTTGGGCGAAATATTGACCGAACGCTCCGGGGTTTTAAACATAGGTCTTGAAGGCATAATGCTTATGGGAGCGATCACGGGATTTGCCGTGGTCTACTCCACTGGAAACCTTCTGCTTGCAGTGCTGATGGCGATGGTCATGGGAGCCATTTTTGGCGCTCTTCATGCGTTCTTCTCGGTTACCCTTCGGGTGAATCAAGTCGTCACAGGCCTTGCCATCGCAATGCTGGGAAAGGGTCTAAGCGGTTTTTGGGGAAAATCCTACATAGGTGTTGTCGCTCCGCGGTTTGAAAAGCTACCAATACCAGTGCTTAAAGATATACCGTTTTTAGGACCCGTCTTTTTCAACCACGACATTTTAGTTTACATAACTTACCTTTTAGTACCGTTTCTGTGGTTTTTCATCTATCGAACGTCTGCTGGACTGACCCTGCGCGCGGTTGGAGAAGCACCAGAAGCGGCAGATGCTAAAGGTATAAACGTTTTTGCACACAGATACTTCTACACGATAATAGGCGGAGCACTCACCGCACTGGGTGGAGCCTACCTTTCTCTCGCCTACGCTTCGATGTGGATCGAAAACATGACCGCCGAGCGCGGCTGGATAGCTGTGGCGCTTGTCGTTCTTTCCACGTGGGATCCAGTTAAAGCCATCCTCTTCTCTTATCTTTTTGGCGGTATAGATACTCTGCAGTTCTATCTGCAGGTGTCGGGTACTACGGTTTCCGCTCACATCTTGAAGATGCTGCCATATCTGGCAACGGTGATAGCCGTGGTCTTCACGTCTCGCGAGAAGGTAAGAAAGCTGATCAATGCTCCCACTGCTTTAGGAATTCCATTCTCGAGGGAGGAAGAAGTGGCATGATCGGCACTTCCTTTTCTTTCTACACGCCTTCAACAGAAAGAGAGCTCCTGATCACGTTGTCCAAAGGAGCACTCCCGGTGGCTGGAATGACCGATGTGATGGTAAAAATCAGGACCGGTAAAATGAAGGCCAAAGCTCTAAGCAGTGTCAGCAGAATAGAGAGTTTAAAGGGAGTGCAAATGGCCGATGATGCGGTTACAATTATGGCCGCCACAACCTACACAGAGCTTCTCGAAAACAAGGGCCTCAAGTGGAGATTGCCCATCCTGTTAGATGCTGTGTCAGAGATAGGCTCGACGCAAATTCGAAACCGTGGAACGCTTGTGGGTAACATAGTGAACGCCTCACCTGCCGGTGATGGCCTGCTGGTAGCTTATCTTCTTGATGGTAATCTGGAGATTTGCAGCAATGAAGGCTGTAGAAGCGTCGATGTGAGAGATTTTGTCAAAGGTCCTGGACAGGTAGCGCTGGCTCCCGGTGAATACATAAGATCAGTTACACTTAAAATCCCTCCAAAGGATTCCCTGTACGCTTTCGTGAAAGTAGGGCAGCGTTCGGCAATGGCCATATCGGTCGCAAGCGTTGGTGTTTTATTACGCCTGAACGCTGGAACCATTGAAGATTTCCGCATAGCGCTGGGATCGGTTGCTCCAACAGTTGTTCGTCCCCTGGAATTGGAAAGAAACCTCGTAAGTTTGAAAATGGAGGATGGACTTTTCAAAACACTCGCTGGTGAGCTCATGAATTACATTTCTCCCATCGACGACATCCGGGCCAGTGCGTGGTATAGAAGAGAAGTAGTGAAAAGAATCGTCGAAAACCTTTCTGTTTATTTGAAGGGTGTGGAAAAACAATGAAGGCGATAATCTTGATGGCTGGTATAGGAAGCCGCCTCGGTAGAAGCATGCCAAAGTGCCTTTCTGAGATTCCGGGTGGGGAAACCATCCTTGAGAGACAGATAAGACTGTTGAGAAGATTCGCTGATGAAATCGTAGGAGTCGTGGGATTCAAAAAGGAGCTGATTATGGAATCTTATCCAAACATCCTTTACGTTTACAACCCTCATTTTACAACCACAAACACTGCCAAAAGCCTTTTATGCGCCTTTGATCTCCTTGAAAACGACGACATCATATGGGTGAATGGCGATGTGGTTTTTTCAGAGGAAGCCCTGGAAAAGGTGGCACTGTACAACGGAAACGCAATGGCTGTGGAGTTCAAGGAATGTGGTAGAGAAGAGGTTAAGGTCGTCGTTGATCCTGACGGATTCATAACACGTGTTTCAAAAACCATCAAAGGTGTTGGTGAAGCTGTTGGCATTAACAAACTCTCACGTGATTCTTTTCAGACATTCAGAGAAGCTCTGAGAAAGTGTGATTCCGGAGATTACTTCGAGAGAGCTGTGGAAATGGTCATAGAAAAGGGGCACAAATTCAAAGCTATTGATGTTGGTCAGGGTAGCTGTATTGAGGTGGACTTCCCGGAAGATCTTGCCACCGCCTGGAAACTCTTTTCGGGAGACAGGAACGATGAACGTTGAAAAGTATCTTCCGAAGAAGAGATCCTTATGGACATACTTTATTCTTGAACCTCTCTATAAACCCGTTATAAGCTTCTTTGTGGAGGCAGGCTGGCATCCAAATACCGTCTCGTTCATCTCCCTTGCCTTTGTGGTAGCAAGTGTGGCGAGTTTCGCACTTGGAGAGAACTATCCCAGCCTTTTCCTCGGCGCCATCTTTTTCGAGCTCGCCTATTTCTTCGATTGTGTCGACGGACCTTTAGCCCGAGCCACTGGAAGACTCACCAGATTGGGACTGGGACTTGAAGTTGCAGGCGATTCTTTGAGAAATTACGGTGCGTTGTTCGCTCTGACATATAGATATGTTTTATCAGGACAGTACTGGATTTTCGTTTTTGCGATCATTTTTGTGACGTTCTACAATGGGGCAATGTGGGTGGGATATAAACGCCTGATCGAAAAAAGAGACCATAAACCAGAACGTCACGAAGAATCCCTCGGGTTTCTTGGTAAAGTTGTACAGGCTTTTTTTGATGACAGCATTCCCTTCTGGCCTTTACCAATTCTCATAGAACTGGAAACGCTGGTCTTTTTCGTCTTCCCGCTTTTAAACCTTGGAGATTTGGGAGTAGCTGTAGGAGCGTTGCTATCTCCTCTTTTCCTCATTGGAGCTTTGATCTGATACCATTTTTCAAAAGCAGCTTAAAGAGCTCGAGATCGCGCCGAGTGGTGATCTTCATATTGAACCAGTCTGATACAACAAGTTGAGGCTTTACACCCATTCTGAGAACTAAAGATATATCGTCAGTGGTGCGATATCCATCGCGTACCGCTGCTTCATGTCCCTTTTTAAGCAAACCGAACCGAAAGACCTGTGGTGTCTCCGCGAGAAATACCTTTTCCCTATTCAACAATGTGATCGTCTCGCCCGCAAAGTAAACAGTGTCTGTACTGTATCGCCCCACAGTGGCCGCACCGTTTTTTTCTGCCGCATCCAATACTCTAAAAATCCCTTCTCTCGTTAAAAAAGGACGAACGGCATCGTGAATCAGCACGAGATCTTCCTCGACAACACCGGTTTTTTGCAGGTATTCTGTCGCTATACGAGAAGACTCCTGGCGTGTACTTCCACCCACTATTTTTTCCACGCTCTCTTCGATAAGCTCAAAATGTTTTTCCGATGGAAGAACCAGCACTATTCTTTGAAAGATACCTGTTTCCTGCAAGACTGAAAGGGGGTAGGTATAAACCATCCTACCCCCAATCCTTTCAAACTGTTTGTAACCTCCAAAGCGCTCACCGTTGCCCGCTGCAAGTAGGACCGCTATGTTCATTTCCGATTTCACTGCTTTGAAAGCGCTTCTTTTGCTATCTCAACGTAAGCTTTGAAAGCCTCCGCATCATTCACGGCAAGCTCGGCAAGCATCTTGCGATTTATGTTGACACCAGCGAGCTTAAGGCCGTGAATAAGATCGCTGTATTTTAAACCCTCATTTCTCGCAGCTATGTTTATCCTTGTGATCCAGAGACGCCGGAAATTTCTCTTCTTCTCTTTTCTTCCTCTGAACGCAAATGCACCAGAACGGTAGTACATCTGCTTGGCCAATCTGTAACGCCTGCTCAGCGCACCACGATAACCCTTGGCCCTTTTCAAGATTTTCTTTCTCTTCTTTCTCCATGCTACAGAGGTTTTAACTCTCATTTCTGCTCACCTCACAATCCCAGGGATCTTCTGACATGTTTTTCCATCGCTTTGGAGACAAGTTTCTCCTGTCTCAGTCTTCTCAGTCTTCTCTTGCCCTTTTTCGCGGTATTGTGACCACGTCCGGAGCTTCGATGCATCAGCTTTCCGCTTCCGGTAACCTTTATTCTTTTAGCCATGGTCTTGCGTGTTTTCATCTTAACCTTTTTTCCCATAAAAACACCTCCAGAAATTTTTAAAGGCTACTTTTTGGGTCTCAACGTCATTCGCATGTCTCTACCTTCCAGAACGGGAGGGGTTTCAACTTCCGCCAGCTCCTCCAGCTCCTGACGTATCCTCTCAAGAAGTTTGTATCCCTGATCCGTGAAAGCCATTTCCCTTCCACGAAACATGATGGTTATCCTAACCTTGTCCCCTCGCTGAAGAAATCTCTTCACGTGGTTCAGTTTTGTGTAAAAATCGTGGTCATCTATTTTCAGTCGGAACTTCATCTGCTTGAGCTCTGTTTGCTTCTGCTTTTTTCGAGCTTCTCTTTGCTTCTTTTCCTTCTCGTATTTGTATTTTCCGTAATCCATTATGCGAGCCACTGGCGGATCGCTGTTGGGCGCAACAAGCACCAAATCCAGCCCTTTTTCTCGTGCCATATCCAGTGCCTGTTTTGTTTTAAAAACACCGAGATTCCTTCCATCCACATCGATCAGTCTAACCTGAGGAACTTTTATCTCCCAGTTCTTGGGGACATCACCAGTTGAACTGATTTTTCCACCTCCCGCTGATATACAAAAAGGCGGGTGACCACCCGCCTTTCAAACTTTTCTTTGATGGATAATAAAGCCTTCAGCCCTTTGCCTTTTGGCGAGGGCGGGAAGCCGGGTGGCCTCCTCTTTTTCCTGGGGGGCCGGGCAGGACTCGAACCTGCAGCGTAATGATTAAGAATCAGCCGCTCTACCTGTTGAGCTAGCGGCCCGACCGTCGTGATTGTACCGGATGATTTTCCCGTTGTCCACCTGGATTTTCTATCTGGCGGGGGCGGTGGGGCTCGGCGCCACACGGGTCTTGGTGCGCATCGATTTTCGGGAGCGGGTGCCTTGGCGGCTGGGTAAGAGGG
>DPRG01000107.1 GCA_003538775.1 Thermotogae bacterium | reverse complement strand
CATGATGTGTGATGGGGAATAAAAAAGCAAAAAATCTCAGTGCTTGTGAAGGTCGTATGATTCATGTGCATTCGAAGGCACAACACTTGCGGTCAAAATCCATCGAATCACACAGTTGTATACAGATGTCTTGACAATTGTCAAAAAATTTACTATACTGTCAACGTGGGAGGTGCAAGGGTTTGAGAGAGGAGATCTTACAGCGAGTGCTCGATATCCTTCGAGAAACTGAAGAACCCATAACCGGTAATGAGCTCGCCCGGCGTGCTGGGGTTTCAAGGCAAACAGTTGTTCAGTACATCGCCCTGCTGAAATCTCAAGGATACAACATATGGTCAACCCCCAGAGGGTACCTGTTTAATAAAGCCTCCCAGGGAATAAGAAAACTGGTGGCGGTTAAGCATGACACTCACCAGATTCCTCAAGAGCTCGATCTAATTGTCAGACACGGTGGAAAGATCATAGATGTAATAGTGGAGCATCCGGTTTATGGGGAGATAAAGGGGAATCTCAACATATCCTCTTCAGACGACATCGAGCGTTTCGTGGTGCTATTACAATCAAGCAAAGCTGAGCCTTTACTGGTTCTGTCAAGGGGAGTACATCTTCACAACATAGAAACACCCGATGAAGCCACTATGAAAAAAGTACTCGAAGCTCTGCAAAAGGAGGGCTTTCTACTTGAACAACATCTGGGGAAGGAGGAGGAATCATGAAGATAGACGAAGTTATCTCGAAATACGTTCCTTCACGAAGACAAAAAGAACTTCTCATGCTTTTTTCTCTTGCGTGGATGCTGGATGCGGCAGGTGTAATGCTCATGACCTTCACCCTCGGATCGATCACGAAAGAATGGAACCTGACGGCTGTGCAGGCCAGTTCGATTGCAAGCAGTACCTTCATGGGGATGCTTGTTGGCGCACTCACTTCGGGATTCGTGGCCGATATGCTGGGGCGAAAGCTCGCAATGAATATGTATCTCGCTTTCACGGTCATCTTCACAGTGCTCAACGGAACCGCTCAAACGCCCCTCCTTTTCGGGGTGCTCAGATTCCTTTCGGGAGTTGGATATGGTGGACTCATGCCCTCTGTGAACACTTACCTGAGTGAAAGCATTGCCATCAAGGTAAGGGGACGGTATCTTGTCCTTCTGGAAGCGAGCTGGGCCATTGGCAGTATCCTTATAGGATGGTATGCCGTGACGCTGGGAACACGATTTGGATGGAGGAGTGTTTACTACGTCCTGGCGGCTGGAGCGCTTCTTTTCATACCGTTTCTACTGCTTCCTGAAAGTCCCAAATTCGCATACATCAAGCGTGGTAAAGACGGGCTTGAAAAAGTCCTCCGGGTGAAAGTGAAAGAAGATATAGAACCAGTGGAAAAACGTTCCGTTCCAGTTGCAGCCCTTCTGGAAAAAGCGTACATCAAACGCACCGTGATGGTATGGGTCTCGTGGTTTGTGGTGAGCTTCGTATACTACGGGCTCTTCATATGGCTGCCAAAATTTTTCGCTTCTACCGGGATTTCCGAAGCGCGCTCTCTCTGGTACAGCTTTTTCATGATGCTGGCTCAACTTCCTGGTTACCTTTCGGCAGCGTACTTTATAGAAAAAATAGGAAGAAAAGCGTCTCTGGCAATATACTTCTTCGGAACCGCCGCGGCCGCTCTGGGATTCAGTCTGGTCAACGAAACTGCTTCACTGGTAACGATGGGACTCATAACAAGCTTCTTCTGCCTTGGAGTATGGGGACTCGTATATGCCTACACACCTGAACTCTTCCCAACCGCTTTCCGTGGAACGGCAAATGGATCCGCCGGTGTGATGGCAAGAATCGCCGGTATAACCGCTCCGTATTTCACCGCTGTTTTCGCGGGAAAAGAGAACATATTTGCCGCGCTTGTGTGGTTCGCATTATTTGCGACCGTCGCAGCGATTTTCGTACTAATGTGGGGAGTCGAGACGAAAGGCGAGGCCACAGGATGAAAAAGCCGCTCTTCAAAGAGCGGCTTTTTCAGTACGTTATAAGCTGCTCAATAAACACTCAGTTCTTTCAGGTTCTTTTCGACGATCTCTTTCGTGTCTCGAGCGATTACCAGCTCCTCGTTTGTGGGAACAACCAGAACAGCGACTTTCGAATCGGGTGCTGAGATTACACGTTCTTTGCCCCTAACCTTGTTAGCTTCCCTGTCAAGCTTCACGCCGAGATAGCCGAGATATTTCTCGCAGATCTCCTCTCTCAACTCGGGTGCGTTTTCTCCAACACCAGCGGTGAAGACGATTACATCAACTCCATTCATGGCCGCCGCGTAGGCACCTATGTACTTGGCGATCCTGTATTCATATACATCCAGGGCCGTACGACAAACCGGATCCCCAGCGAATGCCTTCTCCTCTATATCTCTCATATCACTGCTGAAACCTTTCGTCAGCCCTAAAACACCGCTTTTCTTGTTGAGGATGTTGTAAACCTCATCAGCGCTTAGATTTTCAGCCTGCATTAAAAAGTAGAAGATGGCAGGATCTATATCGCCACTCCTGGTGCCCATAACAAGACCTTCAAGGGGAGTAAAACCCATGGAGGTGTCGACTGAACGCCCGTTTTTGATCGCGGCTATGGATGCGCCGTTTCCAAGATGGCAGGTGATGATCTTCAAGCTTTTGTAGTCCTTACCAAGGATTTCCGCCGCCCGGCGAGAAACGTATCTGTGGCTTGTGCCATGGAAACCGTAGCGGCGCACCCTGTGTTTCTCGTAATACTCGTAAGGTATGGCGTAGAGATACGCCACCTTATCCATCGACTGATGGAACGCGGTGTCAAAAACGGCTACTTGAGGAACGCCCGGCAGCAACTGCATGGCAGCCTCGATTCCCATGATGTTGGGAGGATTGTGAAGAGGAGCCAGGTAAGAGACTTCCTTCAACGTCTGGAGGACATCATCATCGATTCTCACCGATGCGGCGTACTTCTCACCACCATGGACAACCCTGTGTCCCACCGCGGATATTTCGTTCAGATCTTTTATAACTCCTATCTTCGGGTCGAGAAGCGTATCTATTACGAGTTTCAAGGCTTCTCTATGTGTTGGTAGATCTCTCTCTATGATATGCTCTTCGCCCTGGCGCTTGTGTTTCAAACGGCTTCCTTCAATGCCTATACGTTCAGCGAGACCTTTACAAAGCACCGTTTCATCCGTCATGTCAATGAACTGGTACTTTATGGAGGAGCTGCCAGAGTTCACTACGAGGATCTTCATCGTCAATATACCTCCTGTCTCCTTTTTTGTTTTTTAGTTTTTTCATGCCTTGCCAGAGGCGCCAAGGAGTTTGAGCCTGTCTCTCACCACCTGCGTTACGAGCTCTTTGGCAAACTTGAAGTACTTTCTGGGATCGAATTCTTCGGGTTTATCGTTCAGGCTCTTTCTCAACCCGGCAAGAAATGCGATTCTGAGATCGGTATCCGTGTTCACCTTGTTGATACCGTATCTAACGGCTTCCTGAAGAATCTCCGGCGGTACGCCCTTTGCACCGGAAATCTTCGCGCCGTGCTCGTTCGCAAGATTGACGAGTTCTTCAGGAACGCTCGAAGCACCATGGAGAACCAGCGGTATCTTCGTGAGTTCCTTGACCTTTTTGAGCCTCTCAAAATCGAGCTTCGCCTCACCCTTGAATTTGAACGCACCGTGGCTCGTACCTATAGCAGGAGCGAGGAAATCGACCTCTGTGAGCTCGACAAACTTCTCTGCCTCGTCTGGATTCACAAGAACCGCGTCTCTCTCGTCCACAGAAACGTTGTCCTCGATTCCCTTCAATCTCCCGAGCTCTGCCTCCACAGAAACTCCCGCAGCATGAGCGATCTTCACTATCTCTTTCGTCTTTTCAACGTTCTGCTCAAAAGGATGTTCAGAGGCATCGATCATCACAGAAGAAAATCCCGCTTTGATGGCTGCTATTATGAAGCGGAAGTCCTTGCCGTGGTCAAGGTGGAGGGCTATGGGAATGGGCACGGTTTCAGCGTACTTTCTGACCA
The DNA here is from genome assembly GCA_003538775.1 of Thermotogae bacterium. GTDB lineage: Bacteria > Thermotogota > Thermotogae > UBA12178 > UBA12178 > UBA12178. The sequence goes on along the minus strand of DPRG01000107.1, from coordinate 6,004 downwards.
GATCAACGAAAAACTCGGCTCCTCTGAACGGATCTCCGTTTCCAGCGTACTTGAGCGCTCCTTCACTTGTTTCGATGATCAACGGCGCGTTTTCGGCCACCGCACCATCCACTATCGCGTGGAAAAATTCGATGTTGTTGATGTTGAAAGCCGGTACAGCGAAGAACTCTTTGTTCGCCTTTTCCAGGATCTCTCTGGTGTTTACGTAAGGCACACCGTCACCTCCTCTATTTTTCAAACTTCCTGAACCTTCACCATGTTCGTCTTACCCGAAACGCCAAAAGGGACGCCGGCGGTTACCACTATCTTATCCCCTCTGTTCGCAAAACCCATATCCTTCGATACCGTGGAAGCGACAGAAAACATCTCATCAGTATTTGAGATGTTATCCACGAGAACGGGCACAACTCCCCATACAAGGGAAAGTTGGTGATAAACCTTCTCGTTCGGAGTTACGGCAAGAATGGGGATCTTCGGTTTGAAACGAGAAACAGCCCTTGCGGTAAAACCCGAATACGTGGATGTCACCAGAACCTTAGCCTCGATTTCCTCCGCAATCTCCACGGATGCTCTTGAAATGGCATCTGTTACACCACCGACCGGAGAGAAATGCCTTAACCATTCGAGAAGTTCATCCTTGAAGCTTCTGAGGTAAGGTTCCACGTTCTCAGCCACTCTGTTTATAACCTGTACAGCTTCGAATGGGTATTTGCCTACCGCGGTCTCGTTGGAAAGCATCACCGCGTCTGTGCCGTCTAAAATAGCGTTGGCAATATCAGAAGTTTCGGCTCGAGTGGGGTAAGGTTGACGCACCATCGAGTCGAGCATCTGAGTCGCCGTTATGGTCGGAATGCCATATCTGTTACCCAGTTCGATTATGCGTTTCTGCACTATCGGAACCTCTTCAACCGAAAGCTCCACTCCAAGATCTCCGCGTGCCACCATAACCCCATCAGAAACCGATATTATTTCCTCGAGGTTTCTTACAGCATGCCGTGTTTCGATCTTCGAAATAACAAGAGCATTACCGCCAAGGGCGGAAATTAATCTTCGGGCTTCCATAACGTCTGTGGGTTTTCTCACAAAGGACACGGCGAAATACTCCACCGATTCTTCCACGCCGAGTTTTATGAACTCCTTATCTTTTTCACTCAAAGATGGAAAGGGGAGATCAGCATCGGGAACGTTGACACCTTTATGCGAGGAAACTTCTCCGCCGACCTTCACCACCGCACTCGCGGTTTTCTCGTTGAGGACATCTTCTATCTTCAACCTTATCCTGCCATCATCTATTAAAACATCCACGCCGGGTTTCAAAAACTCCAGATTATCCAGCTGAAGAGGAAGGACCTTTCCTCCAACCGAAGGCCCACCTTCACAGGTGAGAAGTATCCTTTCGCCCTCTTTCAATTCCTGAGAAAACTCACAGAGCTCTCCCAGTCTGATCTTTGGACCTTCAAGATCCAGCATTATCGCCAGAGGTACATTCAGATGCTCTCTCAACGCCTTAAGACGCTGTATAAGCTCTCGGTGTTCCTCAAGTGTCCCATGGCTTGTGTTCAAACGCGCAACGTTCATTCCAAGCTCTATGAGCCTTTTCATTTTTTCCATCGATGACGTGCCCGGGCCTATGGTGCACACAAGTTTGGTTCTTCTCATGACAAAACCTCACGAAAGGATCAGAGACATTTCATAATAAGTCATATCCAGTTCCTTCTTGCGAGCGAGGGCTTCAGCGTAAGGTACCCTTACCATCTTTCCTCTTTGCAAGGCCATCATCACCCCGTGTTCACCATCAAGGAGGGTTTTAACCGCTTCATAACCCTTTCTGGAAGCCAGGATTCTATCGTAAGCTGTTGGAGAACCTCCGCGCTGTATATGGCCGAGAACGGTTATTCGAGTTTCATAGCCTATACGATGCTCAAGGTGCCTCGCCACCGTGAAAGCGCTCGCGGCGCCTTCGGCAACCATCACTATACAGTTGATCTTTCCTCTTTTTTTCTGCTGAAGAAGCCTCTCGGCAAGTTCATCGTAATCCACAGGCCTCTCCGGAATAACCACCGCTTCAGCCCCAACAGCCACAGCTGACATGAGAGCAATGTAACCCGAGGATCTTCCCATTACCTCAACGACGAACGCCCGCTCATGAGAGGAAGCGGTATCTTTGAGCTTTTGCGTCGCGTCCACAACGGTATTCAAACATGTGTCCACACCTATACACATATCCGTCATGGAAATATCGTTGTCAATGGTACCAGGAATACCGACTGTTGGAAACCCGTGCTCATCTTCAAGGAGCATCGCGCCGGTAAGACTCCCCTCACCGCCTATTACCACGAGCGCATCGACTTCATGGCTTTTCAAAACATCCATAGCTCTCTTACGACCCGCAGAAGTTTTGAACTCCTCGCACCTAGAGCTCCTCAAAATCGTCCCGCCTCTTTCCATTATGCCGCCAACATCCTTATAATCGAGAAAACACCACTCATCGTCGATTATTCCAGCATAACCATGGTAAAATCCCACCACTTCAAGCCCGCTGGTCCTTGCAGTTCGCACAACAGCGCGTATGGCTGCGTTCATACCCGGCGCATCTCCGCCACTTGTGATTACCGCTATTCTCTTCACTTTCCCAACCTCCCGCGCCGATTATAGCATCTCCACATGGATTTTAAAATGAGAAAAAACAGCGGCGTGCGATAGACGCACGCCGTTCCGAATCAGAATCACATTTTCACATCCTCAAGATTCACTCTGCAACGCTTTATACGCCAGCTTCGCAAGTCCTCCAGCTATATGCGTACGGTTATCTTCATCCGGATTCTCACCTTTCAAACGCTCTAATACCGCTTCCGTGGAAGCCTGAAGAATGTTTCGTACAGACTGCTTACCTAAACCGAGAAAAGAGGCTATCTCGTCAGCCGTTTTATGCCCTTCTTCTTTCAATATAATCGCGTACGCGGCCTCCATCAAACTTGGAAGCCATGTTAAACGACGATGCTCTATAAGCTGACGCGGCCCACCGGCAAGTTCAATCGCCTTTGTGAAAACCTCCCAGGCTCGCTTATCCAGATCCTTTTCCGGTGGTTGAGGTTTCACCTCTATCATGATCTCACCTCCCATCAAGCGTATTCCTTCATTTCACATTTTTGCCGCTCCTGTGAGCTCCGACAATGCTGGACCGACACGCACCAAACCTTCGTCGGTTATATAAAAGATATGCGTTCGGGAGTCGTGCCCGGCAAGACGACAACCATCTATGAGGAACAACCTCACCGTTTCTCCAACAGGGACACCGTAAAGGCGTGATTGCGTGGACGTGGTTACAGTCTGCTTCCCCAGAACGATAGAACCATCAAGAATATGACCCACAGCGTATCCACCAGCTGCTTCCGCGGTGAGCAGCTCATGCCCACTACGCTTTTGAGAAACCAGAAGCGCCGTCTGATGCCATTTTTTGAGAAAATTGAACACCGGGCGCACGATATCGCGAGCCATCATCTCACGCGATTCATAAAGACTCGTTATGGAGTCTATAACAACGAATTCCGTTTTATAGGTCTTGATAACGTGTGCCAATGTACTCAAAAGAGTGGGAACATCACTTCTCAAAACAGAATACGTGGCACCGTCTATGAAAACCACCCGCGATTCCACTTCGTCAAAAGGCACTCCCATCGCCATGGCCCTCTGCTTCAAACCCATCGCTACAAAAGGTGCGGGGCTTTCCATGGTAATAAAGGCAACGGTGAACCCCCGGCGAGCCTGCTCCACGGTAAATTGCTCGACCATCAGGCTCTTACCAGTATCCGAAACACCCGTTATTTGCATGACGCTGTATTTTGGGATACCACCCAGAGGTTTCTTTACAGGCTTTCCGTTCCGCCATTCCGTGAAGAAAAAGAGTTCGTCCAGCCCTTCAACACCCGTTGGCACACCTTCGAGAGAAGGCGCCTTAACTGCAACCTCTTTTAAAAGCCCGACTCCATCGAGAAATGGCTGCGCTTCTCTGCGTGTGTCACGCGTTTCCATCTTCTGCACCTCCTCCCACACTCTATCAACTTTTAGGAACATGCGGGATTTAAACAAAGAGAAGAAAATCGCAAACGTTGCTGTGGATTGTTTTGTACGTTAAAATTATATCATATGAAGACTTCAGCAAGTACCCGAAGGGAGGAACGACGATGATCTTCACTGTGGGATATGAAGGAAGAAGCATCGCGGAATTTCTGGAGCTCTTAAAAACAAACGGTGTAGAAACAGTCATAGATGTCCGCGAACTTCCAATGAGTCGTAAACCGGGGTTTTCGAAAAACCGGCTTCAAAAGATCCGGGAAGAGGAAGGCATCGAATACGTTTCCGCAAAGCAACTGGGAAATCCCTATCGCAGATCTTTAAAATCTGGTGAGGCAACATGGGAGGAAGTGAAGCCTCTGTTTGAAGAATACATCCGTGATAACCTCGATGCGGTCGAAGAAGTGGTGAAAATGAGTCGTTCAAAGAACGTGTGCCTCCTTTGCTTTGAAAAAGATCCCAACGCCTGCCACCGCTCGGTCATTGCAAGCATCATAGAAAAAGATTTCGGCCTTAAAGTAGCTCATCTGTGAAAGGCTTTTTAGATCTCAGGTGTAGCTAAGCATAACACGTGGTTGTTGTTAGTGTAGAATTCAAACTCGAAACGCTCGTCAGCCACTTCCTCATCTTGGGCCTTTCCCGACACAACCAGGAACTTGAAAAATCAAAAAAGAGGGAGCTTGTGCTCCCTCTGTACTCTTCTGGAGGCGACGGTGGGATTCGAACCCACGAATAGGGATTTTGCAGACCCCCGCCTTAGACCTCTTGGCTACGTCGCCTCATCATTTCGGATTATAACACGTTCGTCAGGAGTTCGTACAATAGGCCATTCATTTTCTCGGACCTAAGCTGTGTAACTCATGAAAACCGGCTATTAGCCGAAACGGATGGCCATATACCATGGCAGATGGAAATGTCAGGGATGTATCCTGTACCCGTTTGCTTCAAGCCAGTTTGCCAGGGCACGTGGGTGATCGGTTAGAATCACTACATTCTCAAGAGGCGCGAGTATCTCCCAGAAATACGGCGCATCTGGAGGAGCCCAGAATCTCATCAGGTGTCCGTATTTTTTACCGAGCTCGTTCGCCCTGCGCATCTGTTCGACAAGATAGTCAGAAACTTCGATTTTACCCGCTTTCACCAGTTCATTCGCCAGAGCCCAGCTGTTCGCCCTCAATGTTCCCCAGAAATCCCCGGCGAGCGTGGGATATCTTTCTCCGTATTCTTTGATTATCTCTTCTTGCGGTACTATGAAATCCCAGAATTTCTTTTCGTCGTTATAAGCGCGAATATTACTGCTTACTACAACGATTCGCCACCTCTTGTCAAGATACTCCTTAGACTCCCACGTCTTTGGATCATAGATATCTCCAAATCTACCGTCAACAGTGCTCCAGAGCACAGGATATTCTGCAAGAACCTCTGGCCCTGGTTCGTGGCTTGTATACACCGTGACAGCTCCCGGAATCACCACCCGATTCACCTGGTCGAAACGGGTGAAAAGGCCTTCAGGATAGCTTCTCAAGATATTCTGCAAAAATCTCCAGGTTTTTTCCACATCGGTTTTGAAATCAACGTGAAGAAGCAATGGCCTGTTGGGATAGATCATCCCGCCTCTTTCATAGTAGATCTCTCTTAACAGGTCCAGATAAGCGTATTGCAAGGTGCCGCAAGTGTTCCAGTAGGGGGACGTCCCTTCGATGGATTCCCAATCATGGGCAACGTACAGATTCTTCATAACACGTTCTTTGCCTTTGTCGTCCCTGAAGACCAGCTCCACGTAATATACATCTGCTTCGACACTGGCCATCCCGCTTTCCAGTGCCTCCAGAAGTGGCCGGGGCTGGAGATAATCGTTGTGGGAATGCGTTGCCAGAAAGTAGGGTATTCGCTCAGATGAGCCCGCTATTCCCAAAACCGCTAAAAAAAG
>DPRG01000108.1 GCA_003538775.1 Thermotogae bacterium | reverse complement strand
TTCCATCAACCCTTCAACAATCATGGAAAAAGAATGTCAAGGGGTTTAGGAAAACCCGGTACAGTTATATGTTCACTCCTATCATGTTCTCTAAAGGCGCATTTTCTTTTTTTCGTAGCAATTTCCAGAAAAAGGGCAGACCGCGTTTGAAAAGGAGCGCCGGGGAGGTGTAGACCTTGAAATAGGCTTTAACGAAGAGCTTTCTCAGCTCGTCGGGGTTGAACCTTGGATGTTTGAATACCAAATGTGTTCCATCAAACAGATCGTAGTTTCTTGTTATCAATTTATCCTTGAGCTTTGCAAAAAGGCGTGTCCCGGGATACGGAGTGAGTATCGAAAATTGAACAATGCTTGCTCCAAGTTTTTTGGCATACTGTATCGTCTTTTTTATGCTTTCTCTGGTGTCACTGAGGGCTCCTATTATGAAGCTGGCAAAGATATCTATCCGATACTTTTTCAGGATCTCAACCGCCCTGGAAGCCGTGGAAACATCAAGACGCTTTTTGTATTCTGAGAGTATCTCATCATCAGCGCTCTCAAAACCCACAAAGACCATCCTGCAACCAGACCTTGCCATGGCTTCCACCATATCTTCATGTCCAACTATCTCATCTGCCCTGGAAAAAGCCCACCAGCTTATCCTTAGATCGTTCTTCAAAATCCCTTCACAAATATTCACAACGCGCTTTGGATCCATCGTGAAGTTATCGTCGAAGAATATCAGAGAACCAAAATCAAATTTGCGTACCAGGAGTTTAATCTCTTCCAGGACGTTTTCAACACTTCGCTTTCTCCAGAGCCTCCCCATGAACTGCGACGCCGAGCAGAACTCACAGTCAAAGGGGCAGCCCCGGGAGGTTATCAGGCTTGTGGCGCGCTTGCTATCGAACTTTGTCCTGTACGCTTTCATCGGCAGGTTCTCTCTATCCGGAAATGGCAAGGTGTCGAGGTCTTTTACAAATTCACCTGGGCTGAGAGTGAATTCCCCATCTTTGAGATAAGCGATTCCTTTAACATCGGGGTATTTTTCTCCATTTTCGATGGCTTCCACCAGATGAAGGAAAGGCAACTCTCCTTCGCCCATGACCACATAATCAGCGAGACCAGATCTTAAAATCTCTTCTGTCTCGGCGCTTGCGTGAGGGCCTCCCATCACAACTGTCGCTCCCTTACTTTTGGCGATGGACGCTAAGACACCGGCCGCTCTGAATCTGACTGTATCAACAGAAATGCCCACCACGTCAAAGTCTTCAAAGTGCATTTCTGAAGGATCGATATTCTGAACGTTCATGTCGACTATCCTGACCTCATGTCCCTTCTCACGAAGAAGTGAGCTGATGTATCCCAGCCCAAGAGGTGGGTAGAAAGCGCCCAGTCGGTAGTAATATCCGTGGTTAGGTGGGTTGATTAAGAGAACCCTCATATTTTCTCAGCTCCTTCCAAAGTACCTGTCCAGCTCTGAATATTCCAGGTAATACACGAGTGGTCTGCCATGTGGGCAGGTCCTCAGGTTTTTCCTTTCCATCTCTTTGATCATCTGGGTCACGTCCTCAAGCGATGGTGTGTCACCCGTTCTGAACGCCGAGTGGCATGCCAAAGACGCTAGAGCGTTTTTGAAGATCTTTTCCTTTTCTAGCACGCCCATAAGTTTAAGCTCTTCGAGTATCTCGTATACCACACCAGTGTAATCCCCACCTATCAAAACAGCAGGAACAGCAACAAGAGAATACTTTTCACCCGCTTCGCTTACTCTAAATCCAAGGCTCTCGAGAAAATCCCTCTGCTCTTCGAGCGTCGACTTCAGGAGTTCGTCCATCTCAAGCTCTACAGGGAGAACGAGAAACTGTGGATTGGTGCGCTCCTCAAGGTTTTCGACGAGATCTTCGTACACCAGCCGTTCATGGAGGGCGTGGAAGTCGACTATCGCGAGTCCTCCTTCATATTCGCAAAGCACATACCTGTTTTTCATAAGCGCGAATGGTGTTAGATGAAAGACTGGCTTCTTTTCTGTTTCCACTTTGACTTCGTAAGTCTCAGGCTTCACGAGCTGTTTTATTCTCTCCACCTTCCGGGGAAAGAGAGAGAATTTCGGGGATGTCTCGCGTTGTAACTCAGGAACGGTTACACTCTGTGAAGGCGTGGTTGAGGTATTCACCGAGAATGTGGATTCACTTTTTTCAACAGCTTCTTCCGGTAAGGGCGTGAGCTTCAACGTATAGTGTTTTCGAAGCGTTTGACGAATCGCACGCTTTATAGCATCGAGCACCTTTTGCTCTTCGTAGAACTTCACCTCGAGCTTCTGGGGATGCACGTTGACATCCACCATCTCGGGATCGAGTTCGAGCTGCAGCAGTATGAAAGGGTGCCTTCCGTGTTCGAGCATCTCCGCATACCCTCTTTCCGCCGCAGCCAGAACGAGTCCGTTCCTAACATATCTTCCATTCACAAAGACGAATTGATGACTTCGCGCGCGAGAAGTCCAGATCGGAAGAGAAATCAGACCACCTATTTTTATTCCTTCTTCTCTGTACTCGAGTTCCGCGAGGGCATCTCTCTTCACCTGCGGAAACAGAGAAACGACCCTTTCTTTCAAATCACCCGCGGGAGGAAGGTTGTAAATCATCTTTCCATCCTTTATGTACACCAGATGCTGGTCCAGTGAAACAAGGGCGAATTTGTGGACGATCTCGGTTACCATCCTTCCCTCCACGTTCGCTGACTTAAGAAAGCGCCTTCGCGCAGGTATGTTGAAAAAAAGATCCCTAACCTCCACCGTGGTTCCTTTCTGACGAACACTTTCTTTGAGTGAGCTTCTTTCGCCACCATCAACCTGCAAGACAACGGCAGTGGGATCTTCTTCTCTGCGTGTCGTTATGGTAAGGCGGGAAACCTGAGCTATCGAAGCGAGAGCCTCTCCGCGGAATCCATATGTGAAAATTCGGTCGAGATCTTCAAGAGAAGAGATCTTGCTGGTGCAATGGTGCTCAACAGCTAAAAGTAAATCCTCAGGACTCATGCCTTCGCCGTCGTCCGCGACCTTTATCAGCGATTTGCCACCCTCAACGATCTCTATTTCCACGCGCGTCGCGTTCGCGTCCAGAGAATTTTCAACCAGCTCTTTCACAACTGCGTACGGCCCTGTTACCACTTCTCCAGCGGCTATCTTCTTCACAACATCTTCGGGTAGCCTTTTTATCTTCAGTTCAGAAATCACTCCTCCATCCCTATGAAATTCTCCCAGATCTTGGAAACACGCTCGAATTCCTCATCGTCGTCAATGGAACTCAGGTAGAGTTCGCCATCTTCCTCGGTTTTTTCGAACAGATAGAGTTCGCCACTCTCTTTTGCAGAGCCGTCTTCCTGGATCTCCACTTCTTCGCAGACCCAGTATGTCTTACCCTCGTCTTCGATCTCCGCCACGAACACAAAAGCTTTTTCTTCGCCTTTATCATCGGTTAAAACGAATACCTCGAGTTCCTCATCATGCTCATGATGGTGCTCATGATCGTGTTCATGCATAGCTTCAAAATCCATATCGTCATTCCTCTTTGCCATTTCAAACACCGTCCTCTCTCAGTCTTTCCCAAGATAGTGCTCTATCACCACGGGATCGTTGAGCACTTCCTGGCATTCACCTTCAGCAATGATATCACCTTTATGTATCACGTAAAGTCTATCCACAACCTCCGCGATCTCCCTGACGTTGTGGTCGGTCACCATCACACCTATGTTCCTTCTTTTGAGATCTTTTATGAGCTTCTTTATCTCCTTTACTGTGAGGGGGTCAATGCCCGAAAAGGGTTCATCGAGCAGGGTTATTTTGGGTTTAAGTATCAGCATCCTGGCAAGCTCCAACCGGCGTTTTTCTCCACCGGACAGTTCATCGGCCAGCTGATGTCTGACATCCACAAGATCGAACTCCTCGAGAAGCTCATTTATTCTCGATTTCCGCTCCGCGTCATCGAGATAGAACTCCGCTACCAGCTTCAGATTGTCTTCCACCGAGAGTCTCCTGAAAACCGAAGGCTCTTGAGGAAGATACGTTAACCCAAGCCGTGCGCGCAGATGGACAGGAAAAACCGTTATATCCTTTCCTTCGAAAAGGACACCACCGCGATTGGGGGGAGTCAAGCCCAGAACGATTCTGAATACCGTGGTCTTCCCAGCACCGTTGGGACCAAGCAGTCCAACAACTTCACCGGGCTGAAGTGTTATGGAAACACCCTTGAGAACGCGCTTTCTTCCGTAGTACTTTTCTAAGTTGCTACACTCAAGCAATCAAGGTCCCTCGTACCCTTGATTTATGTACGCTATAAACGCATCCGTCACGTCAAAAGACGGATCAACGTAAAGAGCACCCTGCTCGCTCAGAAGTATGTCGTATCCCTGAGATCGCGCGAACTCGGAAGCCTTACCTGCCACCTGCTTAATGATCTCCTGACTCTTCTGCCCGTATTCTTGCTGAAGGGTCTGTTCATACTGCTGCTTTTTAGCCAGGATCTCCTGCTCTTTCTGCTTCAAAACATCGCTGGAGGCTCCCGATTCCTTCAATTGCTTCCACTCTTCCTCGAGCTCGGAAAGCTTCTGCTGGTAGAACTGATAGTCCTTCATGTAGCGTTCGTTCAGTTTTTTCCACTCCGCATAGGATTCCACGGCCCTCTGCACGCTTACATAGGCAATACGGGGCTGTCTTTCCATCACCGGTTTTTCTTCCTGAGATCCCAGAAACGATCCCAGAAGCAATACCACAGCTATTCCCACAACAAGCAAAAATCTCTTCTTCACTCACAGCACCTCCCAAGGCTTTTCTTCAAACAAGACGGCTTATGACACCGAAGAATATCAGTATACCCAGAACATCGACCATAGTTGTCACTATCGGACCGGACATGTACGCAGGGTCTATCTTCAGCAATCTTGCAAAAAACGGCAGCAGTGCGCCAAGAAGCGAGGAAATCAGAACCGCAAAAAACAGCGCCACACCTATCGAAAGACTTATATACCATACCGGAATTACAAGGTGTGAAATCCCAAAAAGCATCAAACCGACAACAACACCTATCAATCCTCCAACGATCGTTTCCTTAAGGACCGCTCTCCACCAGTCTTTGAGGTTTATCTCTCCTACCGACATTGCCCTCACAACAAGCGCCGATGACTGCGTAGCCACGCTCCCACCAATTCCCATCATTATGGGAATGAACGCGGCCATAGCCATAAAGCGTTGCAATAAATCTCCATAGTGAAGAATCACCGCCGCACTCAGAAGTTCTACAACAAAAAGCACCAGCAGCCACAGCACCCGGCCTTTGAAGAAACGATACCATTCGGTCCCAAGATAAGAAGCGTAAGTCGTTCCAAGACTCGCCATTCGCTGAATGTCCTCGGTGGTTTCCTCTTCCAGGACATCCACAACGTCGTCTATGGTTATCACCCCGACAAGCCTTGTTTCACTGTCCACAACAGGTACTGCGATGAGATCGTGGTCTGCCATGAATTTAGCGACCATTTCCTGATCATCGGTAGTATGCACATACAGAGGATTTGAGTTCATTATCTCTGAGATCTTCTGATCGTGCTCCGCAAAGATCAGATCTTTGAGCTCGAGACTGCCGACGAGCTTACGGGTTCGATCGATCACGAAGAGAACGTATATGGTTTCCTTATCCCTCCCGATCTCACGCACCCTGTCAAGAGCCTGTGCAACTGTCATATCCTCTTTGAGATCCACGTATTCGGGGGTCATGATTCTTCCCGCGGAATTTTCAGGGTAGTTCAACAACGTTATAGCAAGTGCTCTTTCCTGCGGTGAGAGATATTCCAGAAGCCTTTTGACAACGTTCGCGGGCAGCTCGTCAAACAACTCGGTTCTATCGTCGGGATCCATAGAGCTTATGATCTCCTTGACCCTTTCTTCTTTGAAGAGCGAAAGAAGCTTTTTTTGTTCACGAGGATCGAGCTCGCTGAAAACATTGGCAGCGAGCTCTTTGGGCAGGAGGCGAAAGACGATGACCTTTTCCTCGAGTTCGAGTTCATCGATCATCTCAACGATCGTGGCGGCGTCCTGATCCTCCAAGAGCGCCTTTAATCCTCTCAGGTCGTTATGTTCTATGAAACTCTTCACATTCACTTCCATGCGTACCTTCATTTTTCCGCCTCCACATATCGCAGCTAAAATTCTAACACGCGGAACCGCCTCTTCTCACTTTTTAGGATGACACCCTTTGCCCGTCGAAGGATTAAATCGGTGGAGGGAAAGTATGCCTGAAGAGCAGGTTAAGAAAGGCAAAAGAGGTCGGAAGGCGAAGTTCATCTTCGTGTTAATCGTGATCTCGTTGATCATCATATTCATCGACTACACCTTTTACGAGTACCGGAAGCTCAGGTTGGCCGGTGCCAGACCGTTCAGCGATTGGCGTAGCTACGCTTCTTATCGACTCGGCAAACTGCCTTTCATATCCAGATATATAAAGTACGAGCCCCTGGAAATACAGCCTGCGGAAACCTTCTACACCGAGAAACTCGAAGCTGTGCTCAAAGGGCTGGAAGAAAAGCGCGCGGAACTCGAAAAGATGAAACAGGAAATAGAAGCAGAAAGGGCTAAAATCGAAGATCTCAAAACTCAGCTTGAAGCGAAGGAAAAAGAATTGCAGCAGAAAGAGGCCGCTTTGAATGAAGCGATAGCGAAGTGGAACGACAGAAACGAGAAGATGAACAAACTGGCCAGCTGGATCGCTTCTTCAGATCCTCAGCAGATAGCCCCCGCCCTCGCCGCGACAGATGTAAGTGTTGAACTGCTTGCCGACACGCTTCGATTACTACCCGACGATACTGCCGCCGAAGTTCTACAGGCACTTGCGACAATAGACCCTCAAAAGGTCGCCCGTGTTATCTCCACCATGGGAAGTGGTCCCCAATGAATATGGGAAGCCTCTTTCAGACGATCAAACTTCTAAACCCAGCAATCACAAATACAAAGACAGACAAACTGCAAAAGTCCGCATCGGCTAAATCCTTTGCCGGAGCTACGGAATCGAAGAATTTGACTTTCCGGTCCGTACTCTCGAAATTCATGAACGAAAAAAATAAAACCTCCTCCAACGCTTCCAGCGCTGATAACACGCTTTTGCATTTCCTCAACGCGCTCTTGTTTGTTCTTTCAAACACATCTGGTACGGATTCTTCCGGTGAAAATCATGCTGTGGAATCGGCACTGGAAAGCTGGCTTTCAGGTCAGTTTAACCCATCCCAAACGAAAAGCACTGATATTCAGGCTGTTTTTCAAGGTAATGCGACAACAACAAACCCGAATACAGGACATTTGCCACTTTCTGACATCGCCGAAGGGCTGAAAACAGGCAAAACCTTCACCGTGTATCTGGGATCCGTTACCCTGGAATTACAGCTTCTATCGACTGGCAAAGATGAGGCTGACAGAGAAGAGCTTTCACAAAATCTTTCAAAGCTGTTCAAATTACTCAATCAATTCGTCAGCGCAAACACGTCAGAAAACGCCTCATCCCTTACCCAGAAGAAGATCGACGGACAGAATTTTGTTCAGCTCCTCCTCCCTGACGGTAGTAAGCTTAGAATAACCATTAAAGAAGGGGAACTTGATAAACTTCCAGATTCCTCGAGCCAGTTGTCGCCAATAGATGAATCTCTTTCCCGGATTGCCGAAGAGAAAAATCGAAGATTTCTTCCAGGAAATCCATCAAAGAGCTTCTATGTGCCTGATGAGGCGTCGAGAAAACTCGAAAAGGATTTTACTGGTAGAAGCTCCGAAATCTCGAACGATCTTATCGCGGAATTGAAAGAAGGAATTTCCAGATTTACCGGCGAGCATTTTGAGTTCGCTGGAGAACGTGTCAACGGTGTAAAATCCCAGATATTCGTAAAGCTTCTGGATAATGAAAATAATGAGAATGATGTGGGCAACATGCAGATACACCGAGCTGTTACCGAAAACCAGGAATATAAATCCATGAATCAAACACAACCAGATAGTGCTCGCGAGGAATTCAAAGTTTTGCAGAAGCAGTACATCGAAAAAGATCACCTCTCAGAACAAGCCGATAATCACATCAAGGCCGGCTTATCCTCTTCCCCAACTGCTCGAACTGTCTCAGGACAAGCTGAGGAAATTCAAAACCACTCCAGAAGGATCTTACAGGAAAAAGATCTGTCGAATAATCTGGCAAAAAAGACCGCACAGAAAGAGTCAGGTAATACACATCAGAATTTTTCATCGAATCCCAGAGAAAGTCAACTGAGTGAGCTCATAGACAGATTCGCAAAGCTCAAACTCCAGTCGATCAGGATCACACCGAAGATGTCTTTCAAACCTCTGATTAGCGAGGCTGGAGTCGTTGATCAGAGCAGGATCGAAGTTCAGCAATCGTCCGCTAAAGTATATCGTGATCTTCCATCACGTTCCCCTTCAAATCCGAAGGGGTTAGAGCCCAACAAAGAACCGGAATCCCATCAAACAGGCGAGCGGACGGTGGCATCATCTGAAGTAAAAACGTCAGGATCTGACAAAGAAAACGCTGTGGATATCGCTGCTCCCAACCGCTACTCTCAAACCCCAACTACCATCAATACCAGGGTCGACCAAGTCGAGATAACTTCTTTAAATCAACACATACAGGAAATCATGAAAAACGCGCTCAATAGCAGGGAGAACGTGATATCCATTCGGTTTCAGCT
>DPRG01000147.1 GCA_003538775.1 Thermotogae bacterium | reverse complement strand
CGCGTCGGCCATCATTTTCATCCATTCGTCGTCGATATCTTCGTCTCCCGATAAGAGCCAGGGATCTGTACTTACCCCCAGAAGGTCGTAGGGAACTCCCGCAGAGTCATAATAATAATAATCTTCAACCATTCCTTCTAACTGGCGTTTAGAATCCTCGATCAATTTTTGATATTCCTCCAGTACTTCCGTATCTGGATCGAATGTGAAACAAAAATCGAAATCAGGCTCCCCAAATGTTTTTACGTATCTAATGTTATCCAGAGCAACCAGCTCTTCCACACTTATACCATTCTTGTGTTCGAACTCCAGAAGCTCATCCAAAAACGGTATTTCCATGATCGCTTTTTTGAACTTACGAAGAGCATCCACACGCCTCACCTCCTCTACTTCTGTACACTATACACTCGGCTTTCGTGATTCGACCACATTCACCGAGTTTTATAAATCCGCGGTGATCGCCCAATTTTATATGCACACTTTTGATTCCGAATATCATTAACACTGGTATCAGAGCTAAAATAGATTGCGCATGAGAGGATCGACTCTTTTGAGGAAGGGAAAAGAAGAGCGAAGAAGAGAGAATTTACAAGCTCATCAGGAAGGTGAAAGCCGGGGAAATGCCCAGGATGTGGGTCAGAGAATGGGATTTCTAATAGTTTATGGCGAGCCAGCGTGGGATCTCCATGCTCAAGAAAAAGAATGGAGAATCAATGCCATTCTATACCTATACGAAACGTAGGTACCGAAGAGTGTTTCGATAAGAGAGCGTACACTTCCGCCGAAAGATCAAAATCTCTGAAAGATCTTTCAAAACCGACGATGGCACCCAGCACGCCCACTGGTTTTATAGAGTAACCTACCATAAGGTAAAATGAGATTCCCACACCAATGTACATTTCGGTATTGCTGTTGATCGGAAAGAAGACTTTTAAATTTCCGCTCGGCATGAATAAGACATCCACCCATTCTGCCCACGGAAAGACTACCATGAACAGCTCCGCTTCCAGAGCAGCATAACCCTCTCTGTGTTGCAAGAAAACTCCTGGCAGTATCATCCAGAATTTCATTCCTAACCCGCCAAAAACAGAGGTGGTGCAAATCAGCAGCAATATTAAAAGTAATAGAGTTGCTTGTTTCATGGACTACCTCTCCTTTTACTTGAAACAAAAACAAAGGATGCACAGGAATATCCATCCTTTGCAGTGATAATTGAGCGAAGCACGAAACAACATCTCCATGTAAGACAGTTTCTGCTTTTTTTGAACGATTTTTCCACCTCCACTACGAGATAGCGCAGAGTATAAGAACTTGTTTCGCGGTTTCAATCATCAAGCCTGCCGCGCAAAAAGGCCTCTTCAGGCGTGCTTATAGGAATAGGTATTACCTTTGAAATGATATCAACGGATATACTGCCGAATTTGCTCATCTGTTCAATAGGAATCGTTACCGATTTAGCACCATTTTCTACAAGCATAGTTAATCGATCCACAAAACCAAGCGTTGTCTTCAAGCTCCCCGTTATGGTCATATCACCTATTACACCCAAACCTTTTTTCATCAACGTTTTGTGAAACGCCGAAAGCATAGAAACAAAAACCGCTACTGAAACATCTTTTCCTATCTCTTTACCGAGCATAGGATACGCCTGTACCGTTATCGTGTAATCCTTCAAAGTCATATTCGTAGGTAAGAGTTTTTTCTGGTTCGCAGCGAGATAACTGTAAGCTGTATTCACAGCTTCTTTAAAAGAAGGTGACCCGCTAACAGAAATTTTCCCCTGACCGGGAGAAACAACTGTCTCTATTTTTATAAGGTTAGCCTTTCCGTCCACCACCGAGACAGTGTACACAACCCCCGGCGGCAACGGATCTTGAGAAATAAGAACACCTTTGCCTTCCTCTTTAACAGGAACATAGACTTCCTGTCTGGTTTCTTTATCGATATATGATAGGTTCGTCTCCCAGAATTCCAATCCCCCCATTTTCTTCAATTGTTCCTTTACTCTTCTACGCATTTCGATCGCAAACTCAAGTATCTTCCTGATGCCTTCTTTCTCATAGTTCCCGTCCGGATACAACAGCTTCAGCAAACCGGAACAGGTCTTTCTAACCGCCTTTTCATCCCTTCTATTTAACTGCGTTCCCAGTTCAAAATAACGGTCAATAACATCGACCGCTGAATAACTGCGTAAGGATCTCAAAACCTCCGAAAAGTAATCGATCGCAAACCCGAAATGGTTCGTGAAAAGATCCCCTCTCAACTTCGGAACTTCCCAACCGGGAAGGTATGCGTGTATCCTGTCAAGAAAGGCGGTATCCTGCATCTCGGCGGGAAAGGGCTCAAAAAGATTGGAAAGTTTAAGGAGTGTTTGCACGTCATCGTTTATGTTTCCGTTAAATACCATGGATGCTTCCGCCACGACTTCAACTTTCCTCGCGAATGTTCCCGACTCCATGTAATCTTTGAGCATCTGGAGCGCGTACTGGTCTTTGAACTTTATTCCAGCAACTTCATCGAAAGCGACGACATCCCATTCACCCACCAATCCTACCTTTCCTCTGGCGATGTTGTAAAACAGCTGGGCAACCGTCGTGTTCCCTCCAGAAAGCAAGAAAGCGTATGGGGAAATTTCACGGTACACATAAGACTTTCCCGTAGCTCTCGGCCCAAGCTCCACGAGGTTGTAATTCTTCTCCACAAGTGGAACGAGTCTCAAAAGAAGAAGCATCTTTTCTCTCCAGCTCAATTTCGCTGATTCGATGCCTATAGATCTAACCAAAATGTCCATCCATTCCTCAGTCGTGAATGCCTTCCTTTTCTCAGTGAATTTCTCACTAATAAAATTCGAAAGCTGTATGGGGAAAACCTTCTCCACCACGAAGGGCCTGCCAGGATACGACTCATGGTCGTAAACCAGATCGATAACCGCCCAAATACCTCCGAGGAGCATCTTGGGATTCTCTTTGACGATCTCATCGGCTATCACACCCTTTTTTACATTCAGGTTCTGAAGGAACGCATCGTACTGATTGTTGTTCGTATCAAGAGCGGCGGATATCCTGTCGATAATCCTGTATCTGCCTTCGTCCCTGAGTTTCATCTTCACATATTCCGCTTCATCCGGGCGAAAGAAGTGTTCCTTCAGGATGTTCTCCACATTCTCCACGTTCTTGGGGTTCTCGGGATCGGAAAGATCGGCGTAAGATCCGAGAAGATGCTCGAGAACATACACGGGAACATTGTATCCGATTTTAAGCTTCCTCACCAGCGACTTGTTTATCACATAATCGGGATACACACTTATAAGTTTTCTGTCGAGTTCGTCTAAAGCCATAGAACCACCCTCTCAAAAAAGCAATTTTCTCGTTGGTAGAAACTTGACATCCACGTAATCGAGAAGCTTGCCGGTATCTTTATCCCTGACAGATACTCTTACAGTCTCTCCGGCCTCCGCGTCAAGAGTTACCTGTACCCTCACTTCATCCTCGACGGCATCCTCGACCTCAATCTTTTTCTTTCCCACTTCCAGATACACCCTGTTCGGTTCCACGAACATCCTGTTTTCGGGCACCAGAACAACATCGAAGGTGTTTCGTTGAACGATCCGCAGGTCCTCTTTGTTTTTAATCTTAACACCCAGCTTCACCGTTCTCTTTACGGGTGTAATTACCACATGCGGGATGAGAACCTCCTGCAGGGTGGCACCACCGTGCAGAAAAACCCCGGCTCTATCGCTGAAAACGGTGCTTCCCAACGCATAACCGATATAAGTGTCTTCAACACTCTCCACCACGACTCTCTCTGAGCTATCGGGGCGTTCACCGGAAAGCTTGTATCTGCAAGTTGAATCAAATGCGGTTTCTCTGTCTCCTTTTATTTTCGATTCCGCATCGGATAGATAGAATCCGTGGTCCGAAACCATATGAACTTCATAACCCTTTTGCAGGAGTTTTATCGCCGTATCCTTAATCTTCGCAATAATTTGTGAGAAGAACTCTGAAAGGTCATCATGCCCGAGTTTATCGATTTCCCGTGATTTCAAAACGATCTTGTCAGAAGAAACCTTTGAGTGATCGTCGAGAGAAAGAAACTGAACATCTTCTATAAAAGTCTTCAGATTGTCTTCTCTGTCCTGAATCGTTGTTATCTCACAATCAGTCCGCCTGTCGTAAATAACAACGCGCTTCTCCCTGTTCAACCTCTTTTCGATCTTCCCTGAAGAAAACAGCGCTCCCATACCCACGAGTGTCTCTGTGGGTGTTACAGCGATTATAGGCTCCACTTCAATTCTTGCACCGCTATCTATGTTCAAACTTTTGGCGAGTTCAAATCTCATGGCATCGACAACGATAACGGCAACCTTCCCTGGATTCTCGAGTATTCTTCGAATAAGCCCCGCTTGTTTCGATTCGACTCTTCCGGGATCGTAGTAATTTCTCCAGAAATTCTCGATCTCTGTGAGTACCTTCTGGATTTCTTCTTTGGCAAAATCTTTCAATTCACGAGGAAGACGCAAATTTTGGAGTTCTCGCCACAGCTGATCGAATTTCCATATATCTTTTGCGTATAGCTCGATGAGATCATCAAGAGACGCGACTTCACTGAAATTCGGCTTTTCAAGCAGAATTCCAAGTCTGGAAAAATCCTTCCATGAAAACTCATCGGTGTATTCCTCCAGTCCCGACCTGTTTCGCTTCTTAGCCCTCTCTCTGACAAAATCCATTATTTTGGCTTTATCTTCTTCTTGAAGAAACTCTCTCACCGTCTTCATAAAGAGTTCCTTTTCTATCTGAACAAAAGGATGATTGTGATGGTTCATGAACTTATCAATATTTTGGCGCAATTCCTCCTTTCGAGATTCTTCAAAATCTCTGGCCAAACTCATGAGGACCTTTTCATAAGTTTTCGAATCCTCCCATTTCTTATAGAACTCTGCGACGTGATCGGAAGGATTTTCGAGAAAATACTTTTCAAGTACAAATTCGCCGAACTTTCTGGAAGCCTCTTTCAACGAAGTTTCAGGGAGAAGTTCCAAACCGAAATGTTCTTTCAACACGTACTCGTACAGGAGATACTTTTCTTCTTCGGTAACCTCAAGTTCCTCGGGATCCTCAAGAAACGCGAACAATCCCTCTTCTATCTCCCTGAGTACCGCGGACACCCCTTTCTCTCTCACCCTGTTCCACCATTCTTCATCCCTCTTAAGCCCTATCTTCACGATCGAAACAGCCATCTTTTTGTTGTGCGTGTCATGGGAAACTCCTATCTCAGAAAGAAGTTTCGCCGCCGTTATTGTAAGCCCGTTTCCCCTGTCCCAATATTCCGCAAGATGTACAAGGGATTTATCGCTGATACCCCCGATATATACCAGCACTTTTCGTCCCTGCTGAACAAGTTGTTCGGCCTCGAGCATCATCATGAATTCCTCCGAGAGATCCGAAAGGTGTATGAGCACCCAGCCACTCTCTTCGAGATCACCAACAAGTTCGCTTACTATTCCGTCAGGATCTCTCAAAACAACAGGAATTTCTATATTACATTTATTCAATCGTTCAATTATTCTATCGAGCACAACCGCCATAGAATCACCACCACTCGCAAGTTCTTCACCATTTCACGTTTAGCATTTTATTTTTCAGTTTTTCACTGAGGACGTTGATCTTTAAAAGTCCTTTATGCTGCAAAGGTGCGATGTTTTTGGCTACACCGTCATCGACTTTGGGATCGTAGCCTTCGTCGAGCAGTTCGCTGAGTTTTTTATCAAAATCCTCAAGTTCGTCAAGTTGCGCGACGAATCCCTGTCTTTTCCTTTCGTCCGTCTCCGAAGCGAGCATGTTGTTAAGCGTGTTTTCTATTTCAGAAAGATACCTCGATTTCAGCAGGAGCAACCTGTCCTGATTCCATTTGTGGTGCAGCACGAAGAAGGATATATTCTCTTTCTCAGATACAAGATGCCATACGATGGGCCTGTTTTTGAACCTCTTCGTGTGCTCTTTAAAGAACTGCTTTTTCAGGAACCTGTCCATATCCATTTCCAGGTAACGCTCTATCTGGTCGTAGTGATCGCCAATGCTCAGTTCTTTCCATTTGTCCTGAAGTCTCTGGAACAAACTGCGCTCCCTTGTATTTGAATGAAGGGGCACGATACCGTCATCATCTTCTTTCATAATCTCCAGAACAAGCGCCTGTATGTGTTCGCTGAGCACGTCCTTTACCGCCTCTGGAGGTAGTTCGTCTATCATTTTCAGCTCTTCCACAACAGTTTTTGGGTTCACTTTTAGCCGTCCCGCTATCTCTTCCACTATGCCAAAGTCCATACCGTTTATCTCTTTGCTTTTGCCCGAGCCTCTATCCTGCCTGTGGTTTAGATACATCCTCTTGAGCTTTTCCTTTTCAGTATCTGATAACTCCCTTTCCGGATACGCCCCAACGGGAAAGCCTTCAGAACGGAGGACTTCAGTAACGGGGTCAAACATTTGTGACTGAGATTCATTTATAGAAGCCTGTGATTCGAGTACTTTCAACACATCTTGCAGGGTTTTGTCTTCTAGCAAAAGCTCGTAAAGCTTGAACACCAGTTCTTCGTTGAGTGCTTCGTTTATGAGCAGTTCGGCTTCGAGCTCTGTTTTGTGCATAAAGAAAGCTTTCAGTGCGTTTGTTATAAGCTTATCCGGAGAAGAACTTTCTCTTACCTTTTCTATTCCCCAACTTAGCGGATCGTGCTTGAAGTCGCGTTCGATGATGTGGAAGGAGTAGAGGGACTTTTTGATCTTGATACAGTTTTCAGCTATTGAGGAAGGAGTTAGGAATTTAGAGTTAGGAATATTCATGGCTCGTTGTTCCAAACCGATAGTTGTGGTTTCAAAAGTTGATGGATCAGGAATAGGAATGGTTTTAAGATCTCCAACTTGAAAATCAACATTTGGTCTTATAGATAACGACATATATGAAAACAAACTTGAATTAAATATTGATAAAAATGGCAAGATCAAATTATAATTAGTGAAAATCGCACTTCCTTTAACATCAAAGATATGATTAATTGGGAGTTTCCGATATGTAGGTCCAGAGCTTGTAGTTAATGTATAAGTCACCCCCTCTTTGAAGTAGTAGGATTCGTTTTGAGGCCTGGATTTTTGTCTTCCTCTTTCGTCTACAAGCTTTTTAATCTCCTCACCATCATTCTCCCAGTTAACCACCCACCAGAGATTGCCGTACCACTTGTTATAAGGCCCTCCTTTGGCATAAGGAACCCATTTTTTCCTGTCGTTTTTATAATCTTTTGAAATATCCTCGGGATTCACTTCCCACCAGAAACGCAGGAAACG
>DPRG01000001.1 GCA_003538775.1 Thermotogae bacterium | reverse complement strand
ATCTCCATATAAACGTTCTCAAAATCAAGAGGTGAAGGTTGAGAGGTTGAGGGAACATAATCGAGTTTCTTTAACTCATCATAATACCTCTCTGGCGACATCTCCACGGCTCTGGAAAACGTGCCCTTCTTCATGATGTAGAGCGAGACCACTCCTATGTCGTGTTCTCGTATGAAAGAAGGTGGAAGATTTGCTGTATTGTCGGTGACAATACCGACTTTCACATTCCTCACTCCCTGCCTATTAAAACGGATGCGTTATGGCCGCCAAAACCGAAGGAATTGGAGATGAAGTTTTCGATTTCGCATTCCCTAACTTCTTTACCCAGAACGTCCAGCCCTGCACACTCATCGTCTGGATCGTCAAGGTTGGGATTGCCGTGTACGAATCCGGCGTTCATCATTACCACAGAAGCAAGAGTTTCAAAAGCTCCCGCGGCTCCAAGAAGATGACCTGCAAGTCCTTTTGTAGAGCTCACCATGACTTTCGGTGCGTGAGATCCCATCACCTTCTTTATGGCCTTCAGTTCGGCTTCGTCACCCGCAGGGGTACTTGTGGCATGTGGATTGACGTACTGAACTGCATCGGGTGGGAGGCCAGCCTTCTCCAATGCAAGTTCCATAGCTCTTGCCGCTCCCGCACCTTCGGGGTCAGGTGCGCTGAGATGATAGGCATCGCCTGTCATACCATAACCCTTGACCACTCCGTATATCTTTGCTCCCCTCGCCTTTGCGAGATCTTCACGTTCAAGTATCATAACCGCTCCACCTTCTCCCATCACGAAGCCGTCACGTCCCTTGTCAAAAGGTCTGCTTGCCTTTTCAGGTTCATCGTTTCTGGTGGAAAGCGCGCGCATACTCGCGAAAGCCGCGATCGAAAGTTCCGCTATACTTGCTTCGGCGCCACCAACCAGCACCACATCGGCCAGACCGGATTCGATGAACATTGTTCCAAGTATTATCGAATGCGCAGACGAGGCGCACGCACTCAAGGGAGAAAAGTTCGGACCTTTGAGACCGAATTCCATTGAAACAACCCCGCTGACCATATCCGGCAGCATCATGGGTACAAGGAATGGACTCACCTTACTGGGACCGTTTTGCATGTATTTCTTAGCTTCGTTCCAGAGTGTGGTGAATCCACCTATTCCCGATGTTACAAGGACACCCGTTCTGCTTTTAAGCTGTTCGTCGAACTCTATTCCCGCATCTTCCACAGCCATTTTTGCAGCAGCTATGGCAAACTGCAGAACCCTATCGTAACGACGTGCGAGCTTTTTATCCATGAACTGGGTCGGATCGAAGTTGTTTACCTGAGCTGCTATTTTAACAGGGAAATCTTCTGATGGTTCAAAATGGGTTATTCTACCGATTCCTACACTGTTTGACCTTAAGGATTTCTCTAAATTTTCGACACCTACACCAATGGGGCTCACTACACCAAGGCCTGTTATAACCACTCTCTTGTCCACGTTTTCTTCACCTCCGTATTGTTTGAAGATCGTCCGCATTGTTATTAGCAACGTTGTGCCACCACCATGCGATTGTAAACGGAAGGATCGTATATCAAAGAACAAGCTATTTTTGAAACCGCCTGAAAGGTGTTTTTATATCTTAATAAGATGTCCAGAAACTAAACATCGCTTTCATCCAGCGTGTTCGAAAATAGTACACGGAAGTGGAAAAGTCCCGGGATGTTTCTTTCGCCTTTTGAGTCATACTCGTGTAACTTCAACAGCTTATACTGTTATTGAGAATGATTCTCAATAATGCGGGGTGAATATATGCGTTTGAGCGAATCCATTGAAGGCATGGCGGTCAAGGTTGTTGATCTCGATGCCCCACCTGAACTGCGAGAAAGGCTTTTGGGACTTGGTTTTGTTCCCGGTCAGACAGTGATAATTGGTGAGGCGGCCCCGCTTGGAGACCCCAGAGTTTACATCGTGGGAGGAAAGCTCGTAACACTAAGAGATGTCGAGGCTCAGAAGATCAAAATCCTTCCTATTGTTGATTTGATTCCTCTGGAGATGGCGAAACCAGGTTTATACGAGGTTGAGGATCTTACTGGAGGCCACCGCTTCAGACAAAAAATGGAAGCTCTTGGTATAAAAAAAGGAACGAAAATAAGAGTCATTCGGAATCTAAATGGTTTGCTAGCTGTGCTTATCAACGAAGGTGAGGAAGTGGAAATAGGTAGAGGCTGGGCGAGAAAAATCCTGGTCAGGAGGATGGAGGTTAAACCGCGTGACGATAAAAGTGGCTTTAATGGGTAACCCAAACGTTGGTAAGACAACCCTTTTCAATGCGCTGACCGGTTCTCGCCAGCATGTCGCCAACTGGCCTGGTGTGACTGTAGAAAAAAAGGAAGGTGTGGCGCTTTACAAAGGTTTTCGGATACACGTGGTTGATCTGCCGGGAATATACACTCTCGGGTCAAAGAGCCTGGATGAACAGATCGCGCGTGATTATCTCCTCTTCGAGTCCCCAGATGTGGTCGTGGTCATTGCTGACGCGGTAAACCCCGAACAAGGGTTATACCTGCTACTCCAGATCCTGGAATTGAGATCTGATGTGATACTCGTTATGAATGCCGTGGATGAACTCGAAAGAGAAGGATCTCGCTTGAACCGCTATGAGCTCGAAAAACATCTGGGTGTTCATGTGATTCCCACCGTGGCTACAAAACGCGAAGGAGTGAGTGAGTTACTCGACACGATTATCCACGTTCATCAAACAAGGCCTGCTCACCAGCCTGTACGTTTTAGATACGATCAGACTGTAGAAAATACGATAGAGCAACTGGAGAAAGTCATTCTGTCGAAATGTGAGAATCTCAACGTTCCGGCGCGCTGGCTCGCCATAAGGCACATAGAAGGAGACGAGATTGTCCAGTGGTTCTGTGAATCTTTACCACCGATTGAGGGAAATGAAAGAAAAAAGCTGAGCCTGCAAATTGCGCGTTCAAGATACGACCATATCAACGTGATTATAAGAGAAGCCTACAGCGGAAAGAGCGCGCCCAAAAGATTACCTCTGGATGAAGCCATAGACCACGTGCTGACGCATAAGTATCTCGGTATCCCTATTTTCTTCACGATAATGTACCTGATATTCAGCTTTACCTTTAAGGTGGCTCAACCTCTTTCAGATCTGATAGATATTTCAGTATCGCGGCTTGCCGAGTTCGCGAAAGCATCTCTTGGAGAAAATTGGTTGGCGGCGCTCTTTTCAGATGGGATTATTTCCGGTGTTGGAGCGGTCCTCGTTTTCACCCCGAACATCTTCGTGATGTTTTTGGGACTGGGTATACTGGAAGAATCGGGATATCTTCCACGCGCGGCGTTCGTGATCGACAGGATCATGTATGCGCTTAAGTTAAGCGGAAGATCCTTTATGTCATTGATCCTGGGTTTTGGGTGTAATGTACCCGCGATACTCTCCACACGTGCCATTTCCGACCCAAGGGAACGACTCGTCACCATTCTTGTCTCACCTTTTGTAACGTGCAGTGCGCGACTTCCCATATACGTTCTCCTTGCCGGCCTGTTCTTCCCGCAAAATGCGGGAAGTGTTCTCTTTCTCATTTACGCTTCGAGTGTATTTCTGGCGGCGGTCAGTTCGGTTTTACTCAACAGGGTGCTTTTTAAAGGCGAACCTGTGCCGCTCATTATGGAACTGCCAAGATACAGAAGGCCAACAGTCAAAGGATTGCTCAACTACTCCTGGAGTAAAGGACGTCATTTCCTTCAGAAGGCGGGAACGATAATCCTGATAGCGTCTATTGCCATCTGGTTTCTGGGGAGCTTTCCACCTGGAAACGTTGAAAACAGCTTGGCGGCGCGAATAGGAAAATTCCTGGAGCCTCTTTTCAAACCACTGAATTACGACTGGCGGATCACCACGGCACTCATATTTGGAACGGCTGCCAAGGAGATCGTCGTTTCGACTCTTTCAACGTTCTATTCTTCCGAAGGATTAAGCTTTACCGAATCACTGAGAAATTCCATAGATCCTTCCACAGCCCTTTCTCTGATGTTCTTTGTTCTCGCTTACATACCGTGTTTCGCTACCATCGCCGCCATACGTAGCGAAACTCAAAGCGATAAATGGACACTGGTGTCTCTTATATACGGGCTGGTCGTTGCATATCTGCTCGCTTACCTTGTGAAGGTGGTGACCGGGTTGTGGCTTGGAATCTGATAAATCTCTTACTTTCACTTCTGTGGTTTTCGGCTGGCATTCTGAAGATAGCTGGCATAGGTACACCATCCGACATTCCCTTTGGAGGAGTCTTTCTGGTTATCGGCGCTGTTTTTCTCTGGGGCGTTTTCGAGGACCCTGTTGACAGGCCAAAGCGCCTGTCACATACCTATGTGGGTGGGATGCTCGCTTTCTGGCTGGGCATATATTCCGCTGTGAATCTGATTTTTTACCAGCAAACGCTGTATTTCGACTCGGGTGCCGTGATCCTTTCTTTCGTGAGCTTTTTGCTGGGAATAAAAGCTAAAAGGAAGATAGAGGCGATGAGATGAAGGACGATCTGATTTTAGAACTGGAGAATTACATTAGAAAAAACGGTGTGGTAGATTTGGGTGAGCTGTCCAGAAGATTTAATCTGAGTACTGATCAGCTCCGTACTTATCTAAAACTTCTTGGGATAGAACCTGCATACCCTGACGGTCAAAAATGTGATCTCAGATGTTCGTCATGTAAGTTCAGATCCTTCTGCGGTTAGTGTGTTCGAAAAATCGTTGAAAAGAAAAAATATCACACATCTTGGTGCCTAAGTTGTACTCAGAATGGAAGAAAATGTTCCAGCATA
>DPRG01000059.1 GCA_003538775.1 Thermotogae bacterium | reverse complement strand
AAAGCTCTATGCTGGAACAGGAGGAGGTAAGAAACGATATCTAACCACATCCATGCGGCTCGGTAATTGTTTGCATAAGCGTTCGCTCGGCACTTCGCAAGACTTAGAAACCGAGATGTGTGGTAAGGAAGGGAAAAGGCAAAAGAACGCTCAGCGCTCGTGAAGGTCGAGTGATTCACGTGCGTTTTGTGGGAGAAAGAAGGCGAGAAACCTGCGGCTTGGCGATCGTTTGTATGAGTCTTACTTTTGCGCTTATCAAGGTTGACACCATCATTACTACGGTTTAAGTTTAAAGGAATGAAAGGGTGTGTTGTCAAAGTGGGTAAAAATTTGTTTTTTATGCTGGATATTTCATAACAGAATCAGCTTCTTAGAGAGTCTTATTGAGACACTTTGTCTTTTTTGTATTCAAACTGTTCGTGAATTGTTCGAGTCTGCCTCTTGAAAAAAATGGGAATTGTGGTAATATATGTTTTGGTCGCTCCACCGTAGCTCAATGGTAGAGCGCCCGGCTGTTAACCGGGTGGTTGGGGGTTCGAGTCCCTCCGGTGGAGCCAGGCTGGGGACGTGGTGCAGCTCGGTTAGCATGCCGGTCTGTCACACCGGTGGCCGCGGGTTCAAGTCCCGTCGTCCCCGCCAGAACCGGACCGCTAAACGGTCCGGTTTTTTTGTTGCCGTGATTTGCCATGAAATTCGACGAAAAAATGAGATTGAGCGCAATATTTGGAAATAAATTTGTATTAACGATAATAATCGCTATTTATCGCTTATATTCGCTCTTGACATTTCGAGCAGGTGTTTTATCATATTAGCAGACAAATGATGAGACTGCTAAAATTTGAAAGGAGGGTTTCTCATGACGGTAACACCGCTCGGTGAAAGGCTTTTGATCAAGCCCATCAAGGAAGAGAAGAGAACAGAAGGAGGAATTGTTCTGCCTGATACGGCTAAGGAGAAGCCCATGAAGGCAGAGGTAGTGGCTATTAGTAAGGAGCTTGAAGATGATGATGACTTCGATGTCAAGGTAGGAGACAAAGTGATATTCTCCAAGTACGCTGGTACGGAGATCAAGATCGACGACGAGGATTACATCATCATCGACAAAGGTGACGTTCTCGCGAAATTCAGCGAGTGAAGGAGGGATGGACATGCCGAAGATTCTCAGATTCAACGAAGAGGCAAGGCGCGCTCTTGAGCGTGGTGTGGATAAGGTTGCGGAAGCGGTTAAGGTTACCCTTGGTCCAAAGGGAAGGAACGTGGTTCTTGAGAAGAGCTGGGGTTCTCCTACCATAACCAACGATGGCGTTAGCATCGCCAAGGAGATAGAGCTGGAAGACAAGTTTGAAAATCTTGGTGCTCAGCTTGTTAAAGAGGTTGCTTCCAAGACCAATGATGTTGCGGGTGACGGTACCACCACGGCAACCGTTCTCGCTCAGGCTATGGTGAAGGAAGGACTCAAAAACGTCGCTGCTGGAGCAAATCCGATTCTCATGAAGCGCGGTATCGAGAAGGCTGTAAGCAAGGCTGTGGAAGAAATCAAAAAACTCAGCAAGAAGCTTTCCACGCGCGATGATATCGCTCACGTTGCTGCCATAAGTGCAAACAACGAAGAAGTTGGAGAACTGATAGCTGAAGCGATGGACAAGGTTGGTCAGGACGGCGTCATCACTGTGGAAGACAGCAAGACTATGGAGACCTTTGTCGAGTTCACCGAAGGTATGCAGTTCGACCGCGGTTACATTTCCCCGTACTTTGTCACTGACGCAGAAAAGATGGAGGTCGTCCTGAAGGAACCCTACATCCTCATTACCGACAAGAAACTCTCCGCGGTTAAGCCTCTTATACCAATTCTGGAAAAAGTCGCTCAGGCTGGTAAGCCTCTGCTTGTTATCGCTGAAGATGTCGAAGGCGAAGCGCTTTCCACTCTGGTCCTAAACAAACTCAGAGGGACACTCGAAAGCTGTGCGGTTAAGGCACCCGGATTCGGTGAGAGAAGGAAGGCCATGCTTCAGGATATTGCCATCCTTACCGGTGGAACCGTGATCAGCGAAGAGGTTGGTCTCACTCTTGAAAATGCAGACCTCAACGATCTCGGGCGCGCTGGCATGGTCAGGGTGAAGAAAGACGACACAATCATCATCGATGGTAAAGGAGATCCTCAGAAGATCAAGGACAGGATCGCACAGATCAAGAAGCAGATCGAGATGACCACGTCTGAGTACGAGAAAGAAACACTCCAGGAGAGAATGGCAAAGCTTGCCGGTGGCGTTGCGGTGATCAAGGTTGGAGCAGCTACTGAAACAGAGCTCAAAGAAAAGAAACACAGAATAGAAGATGCTCTCAGTGCTACAAGAGCCGCGGTCGAGGAAGGAATCGTGCCTGGTGGAGGCGTGGCACTTCTTAGAGCCATGAAAGCAGTTGAAGAACTGGAAAAGACGCTTGATGGCGACGAGAAGATCGGTGCATCGATAGTGAGAAAGGCGCTCGAGATACCCATCAGGCAGATCGCAGAGAACGCCGGAGTTGACGGAGCGATTGTGGTAGACAAAGTACTTTCAAATGACGATCCCGCTTATGGATACGATGCCCTCAGAAATGAGTACACCAACATGTTTGAAGCTGGTATCATCGATCCGGCAAAGGTTACAAGGAGCGCGCTTCAGAATGCTGCATCCATCGCTTCCATGCTGCTAACCACAGAAGTTCTGGTGGTGGAAAAACCCAAAGAGGAGAAAGAGACAACGCCTCCAATGCCTGAATACTGATAGAGTGAGGTTCAAAAGAGGCCGGCACGTGCCGGCCTCTTTTGATTTGGTGAGGAAAACTAACGAATTTGAAGATAAAAGAGAATAAACAGGAATATTTGCCTTTTCTCGATTCTTGTGGTATATTATCACCAATATAATATTTTCAACAGGGAGGTGTCTGTATGAGGAAGCTACTTGTGACACTGCTTCTGGTGTTAGCGGTACTGGGTATGGCTGAAACGATCAAGATAGGGGTTGTTCTCCCGATGACTGGAGGCATCGCGGCATTCGGACAGATGACATGGGAAGGTGTACAGATAGCCCACGAGTTCAAGCCGAAGGTACTCGGAAAGGATATCGAACTCGTTCTTCTCGACAACCGCAGTGACAAGGTAGAAGCTGCCAACGCTGTGGCTCGCGCCATTGACTATGAAAAGGTGGTCGCCATACTTGGACAGGTTGCCAGCTCCCACAGTCTTGCAGGTGGCGCTGTCGCGGAGAAGAAGGGTATCCCAATGGTAAGCAGTTCATCAACGAACCCGCTGGTAACCCAAGGTAAAAAGTATGTGAACAGAGTTTGTTTCATCGATCCTTATCAGGGTGCGGCTATGGCAGAGTTCGCTTATAACCAGCTTGGAGTAAAGAGCGTGGCTGTGTTCACTGACATTGAACAGGACTACTCCGTTGGCCTTTCCGCGTTCTTCAGAGCTGCTTTCAAGAAGCTCGGCGGGACAGTGTTCAACGAATTCTATCGAACCGGTGACCAGGATTTCACGGCTCAGCTCACAGATGTTCTGAACAAGAACCCTGATGCTATATACGTCACCGGTTACTACCCGGAGATAGCCCTTCTCAGCAGACAGGCGAGAGATCTGGGTTATCAGGGTTACATCCTTGCTGGAGACGGTGCAGATGCGCCTGAAACAATCCAGATAGGTGGAGAAGCGGTTGAGAATCTTTACTTCACCACTCATTTCCATCCTAAGGGTGCAACGACAGAACTTGGAAGGAAATTCATTGAGAAGTACAGAGAGAAGTATGGAAAGGATCCTTCAGCGCTTGCTGCCCTTGGTTTCGATGCTTACATGGTTATAGTGAATGCCATCGAAAGGGCCGGTTCGACAGATCCTGATAAGATAGCCGCGGAGATTCGTAACACGAAGAACTATGAGGGTGCAACAGGTGTGATCACGATTGATAAAGAAGGGAACGCTCTGAAGCCTGTGGTCATAAACAAGATAGAGAATGGCAAATTCGAATATGTCACAAGCTTGATACCGAGCGTCTAAGGATTATCCTGCGTTGAAAAAGGGGAGGCTTTTGCCTCCCCTTTTTTATCTTTTCACCTTGAACCTCCTGCTCATACCGGGTTTTTTCTTCACCTTCTCCTGTGAAGTGCTTGTTTTTACCGGTGAAAACTCATCGTGTATATACGCGAGTCGTGAGAGCTCTTTTTTGGCTTCTGCAGATGCTTTTTCGGTGTCGACTTTCACGATGCGCAGTAAAAGCGATACGATGTCGTCGTATATGGAGTCCACCATTTCTTCGAACATGATGAACGTTTCACGTTTGAATTCTATCACCGGATCTTTCTGTCCGTATCCTCTCAAGCCCACCGCTTCTTTCACGTGTTCGACATTTTCAAGGTGTCTTCTCCATCGCTCGTCGATTATCCTGAGCATCAGTATTCGAGCGATCTGGAAGAATTCCTCCCCGAATTCTTCTTTTTTATCCTGATAAGCTCGTTTCAGGGATTCCAGAAGAAATCTTCTGACATGCTCTGTTCTATCGGAATCGAGGAGTTCCCAGTCGAATGCCGTAGTGGGAATAAAGTTGAAGGAGTCTTTCAAGGCTTCCAGGTCGCAGACACTTTCGTCACATGCGGCTTTTATTCTTCTTTCCACGACATCATCGATGATTTCCTGAATGTGTTCGTCGAGATCTTCACCTTTCAGAATCCAGTCTCTGTGGCTGTAGACAGCGTTTCTCTGTTCATCCAGAACAAGGTCCATTTCAAACAATCGCTTTCTTATAGCGAAGTTTATACCTTCGACGCGTTTCTGCGCTTGCTCGATCAACCGCGTGAAAAGAGGATGATAAATGGGTTCTCCCTTTTCTATCTTCAGGGTGTCCATGATCTTTCTTATTCTGTCTCCACCAAAAAGACGTACGAGATCATCTTCGGTTGAAAGATAGAATCTGGATTCTCCGGGGTCCCCTTGTCTGCCCGAGCGTCCCCTCAGCTGATTGTCGATTCGACGACTTTCATGTCTTTCCGTTCCGAGCACGTACAGACCACCGAGTTCCGCGACTCCCGGGCCAAGCTTGATGTCCGTCCCTCGGCCAGCCATGTTGGTGGCGATGGTAACGGCACCTTTTTGACCGGCTCTGGCCACTATTTCCGCTTCTTTTTCGTGGTATTTGGCGTTCAACACCTGATGAGGGATCCCTAGTTTTTTGAGCATGGCAGAGAGTTTCTCGCTTTTCTCTATGGATGTGGTTCCAACGAGAACGGGCTGACCTTTTCTGTAACGTTCGGCAATGTCTTTCACCACCGCCTCGTACTTTTCTTCAAGGGTTCGATATATCAGGTCGTCATGATCTATGCGGATCATGGGTTTGTGAGTTGGAATCACCACCACTTCCATGCCGTATATCTGCTGGAACTCTTCTTCTTCGGTTTTTGCCGTTCCGGTCATACCGGCAAGCTTTTTGTACATCTTGAAGTAGTTCTGGAAGGTTATGGTTGCGTAGGTTATCGATTCTTCACGGATGTTAACACCTTCTTTGGCTTCGATCGCCTGATGAAGACCGCCAGAGTAACGCCGGCCGGGAAGAAGGCGTCCGGTGAATTCGTCCACTATTATGACCTCTCCGTTCATCACCACGTAGTCAACATCTTTTTTGAATAGATGATGCGCTTTCAGCGCGTTGAGCATGAAGTAGAGATAATCTATATTCGAGGGGTCGTA